>CACKZI010000005.1 GCA_902604605.1 uncultured Pelagibacteraceae bacterium
TAGTTTTATTTTTTAAGGCTGCTTTAGCTATTTTAGCTGCTTTGTCGTAGCCGATTTTAGGAGCTAAAGCAGTTACTAACATCAAAGAGTTATCTAAATAATATTTAATTTTTTCTTTGTCAGCTTTTAATCCTCTAATACAGTACAACCCAAAATTTCTAGAACTATCAGCTAATAAATCTATCGATTGTAAAATATTGTGAGCAATCAAAGGTTTAAAAACATTTAACTCAAAGTGACCATGTGAACCAGCCATGGTAATACCATTATGATTTCCAATTACTTTGACACAGACCATTGTAACAGCTTCCGACTGTGTTGGATTTACTTTGCCAGGCATGATTGAAGATCCTGGTTCATTAGCTGGAAGTATGAGTTCACCATATCCTGCTCTAGGACCAGAGCCTAAAAATCGGATATCATTAGCAATTTTCATTAAACAAACGGCAGTAGTATTTAAGGTTCCTGAAAAATTTACTATTTCATCATGAGCTGCTAAAGCTGCAAATTTATTTTTTGTTGGTTTAAAAGGTATCTTAGTTATTTTCCTGATTTCATTAATTATCTTTTTATCAAAACCTTTTTTACTATTTATACCAGTTCCTACTGCAGTTCCTCCTTGAGCTAATAAATAAATTTCATTAAGTGCGTTTTTTATTCTGAGAATACAATCTTCTAATTGAGACTGGTAACCAGAAAATTCTTGGCCTAAAGATAATGGAGTTGCATCTTGTAAATGTGTTCTTCCTACTTTTACTATCTTTTTAAATTGAGAAACTTTCTTTTTTAATTCTTTATTTAATAATTCTAAAGCCGGTAAAAGATTATTTTTTGTTTCAATCGCTATAGCTATATGCATAGCGGTAGGAAATACATCATTAGTAGATTGTGATTTATTTACATGATCATTAGGGTGAACGGGATTTTTTGAACCCTTTTTCCCCCCCAGAATTTCAATAGCTCTATTTGCTATGACTTCATTTACATTCATATTTGTTTGTGTACCAGAACCTGTTTGCCAAACTTTTAAGGGAAAATGTTCGTCTAGTTTTCCTGATATTACTTCATTAGAAGCTTTTATTATTGCTTTTGAAATATTAGGTAAAATTTGTTTTTCTTTAGCATGAACTATTGCGGCTGCTTTTTTTATAATTGCAATAGATTTAATTAGAATAGGTCTTACTAAAAACTCACCAATATCAAAATATTTTTTTGATCTTTGAGTTGAAGCACCCCAGTATTTATCATCAGGAACACTGATTTTTCCAATACTATCGAATTCTTTTCTTAATTTCATGAATATTATTTCTTAAAGTATATAGAATAGATATATATTAATTTTATTTAAACTTACAGGAGCAAAATGACTAATTTCAATAAAGTAGGAACTTTCATGAAAACTTTTGGCCAAGAAGTTAAAACAACACCCTCATTTAGTACTGATAAAATAAACAAGCTAAGGCTAGATCTTATTAAAGAAGAACTTAGTGAGCTAACAGAAGCAATGAATAATAAAGATTTATTAGAGGTTGCTGATGCTCTTACTGATATTTTATATGTCACCTATGGTGCAGGACATGCATTTGGTATTGATTTAGATAAGTGTTTTGAGGAAGTCCAGAATTCAAATATGAGTAAATTAGATGAAAATGGAAAACCAATTTATAACGAGTCAGGAAAAGTGATGAAGGGTCCAAATTATTTCAAGCCTGATCTTTCAAAATTTGTTAATTAGAATTTAAAATTCTAATTTAAAATCTATAGCTGGAGCGCTATGTGTAATGCTTCCCACTGAAATTCTATTTACTCCTGTTGCAGCAATAGATTTTACTGTTTTAAGATTTATATTTCCTGAAGCTTCAGTTTCATAATGTTTTTTTGCCAGTTTAACACCTAACTTTAAATTCTTATTACTCATATTATCAAATAGTACACAATTAAATTTTAAACCCATAATTTTTTGAAGTTGTTTTATATTGTCCACTTCAACAGTTATTTTTTTTTTATTTTTATTTTTGATAGCTGCAATTACTAACTTTTCAATATTTGAACTCGCAATATGATTATCTTTAATCAAGTATTCATCACTTAAGTTGAATCTGTGGTTTGTACCTCCTCCTAATCTAACAGCATACTTTTGAATTACTCTCAAATTAGGAATTGTTTTTCTTGTACAACAAATTTTACATTTTTTTCCAGCTAATTTAACAAATTTATTTGTTTTAGAAGCTATACCTGAAATATGAGATAAAAAATTTAAAGCAACTCTTTCTCCAATTAATATTGAACTAGATCTTCCTTTTATAGTTGCAATTAAAGAATTTTTTTTTACTGATGAACCATCTTTTTTTTTAATTGTAAACTTAATTTTCTTATCAACTTGTGCAAAAGTATGTTTCATGAATAATAGCCCTGCAACAACAGCCTTTTGATTTGATATTAATCTTGCTGTAATAATTTTATCTTTTTTTAATAAGTTTGAAGTTATATCTCCATTTGGATACAAATCTTCAGCTAGAGCGAGCTTAACTCGATCTTTAATAAAATTTTCACTTAATTTTATTTTTGACACAAATGATTATCTACCGATAGCAACCATTTTTTCAACTGACAATCTGGCTTTATTGATTGTTTCCTGATCCATAATTATTTCACCAGTTTCATTTTCTAAGCAATCTAGGATTTTCGGCAAAGTAATTTTTTTCATATGTGGGCACATATTGCATGGTCTAATGAATTCTACATTTGGATTTTCTACTTGAATATTATCACTCATCGAACACTCTGTTACCATCATCACTTTTTTCGGTTGATTGTCTTTAACATAATTTATCATGCCAGAAGTTGAGCCAGCAAAATCACTAGCTTTAATTACCTCAGGGGGACACTCTGGGTGTGCAATTATTTTAATACCAGGATTGTTTTTTCTAATGTTATTAATTTCATTTTCATTAAACTGATCGTGAACAATGCAAATTCCTTTCCAAGAAATAATTTCGACATTAGTTTGTGATGCTACATATTTTGCAAGATAATCATCTGGTAAAAAAATTACTTTTTTTACTCCTAATGATTTAACAATTTTAACTGCATTAGCAGAGGTACAGCAAACATCAGTCTCCGCTTTTACATCTGCAGAAGTATTAACATAAGAGACAACTGGAACTCCTGGATACTTTTCTTTTAATAACCTCACATCTTTTCCGGTTATCGAAGATGAAAGAGAGCAACCTGCTTTCATATCAGGTAACAAAACTTTTTTATTTGGGCTCATTAGTTTTGCAGTTTCGGCCATAAAATGTACTCCAGCCATAACAATTATATCTGCAGAAGTTTTTGAAGCTTCTACTGCGAGAGCGAGAGAGTCAGCGGAAAAATCTGCTATCCCATGATAAATTTCTGGAGTTTGGTAATTATGAGCAAGGATAACTGCATTCTTTTCTTTTTTTAATTGGTTAATTTTGTGAATGTAAGGAGCATGAACTGACCATTCAATTTCTGGCATTACCTTAGATATTTTTTGGTAAATAAGATCAGTGGCTTTTTTTACTTCTTGATTAAATTCCATATTAAAATTTATCAATTTGAAACCTACTTGTCATTGATTTAATGTGGGTCATATTTGCGGCCATGCTGAAATTGGTAGACAGGCACGGTTGAGGGCCGTGTGGACCTGGTCCATGAGAGTTCGAGTCTCTCTGGCCGCACCAAGATATTAAATTTTTATCCATTCAGGTACAAAAATCCTAAAAGATCCACCTTTGGCTTTAAATACAAAATCTTTATTAAAATTCTCATCTGAATATTTAATCAAAGCAAAAGGGTATTCTTCGTTGATTAAAACTTTTCCAATTTCAACATCATTAAAAAATATTGTTTCATCTTCAGACAGTTTTCCATCAATAATTTCAATTGGTAATAATCTTTTAGAAAGCTTGTTTTTTAATTTAATTCTAGCAGTGTTTTCTTGGCCAACATAACATCCCTTTTTAAAATCAATCCCATTTAGCTCTTCAAAGTTACATTCAATACCAAATAATTTATTTTTTAATTTATTTAAATTTTTTGGAACAATACCGAGTTTATGGCTTTTGCTATAATAATTTTCAATTTTATCGTCTTTTAATTCAAGTTTTTTAAGAGATAAATAAAGTTTTTCTAAATTAATTATTAATCGAGCACCTAAATCTTTATTTCTCGGATCTAATATTATAGGATCCTCTCTGTATTTAAAAGTAAAGCCTAAAATATCCTGCGCACCTTCAATAGATAAATATTTATCAAACCCAAAACTTGCAACAACAAATTCATTACTTAAGTTGAGAATTTCTACTTTTGATCTAATCTTATATAAATTAAGTTGCTTAAAGATTTCCTCTGATTGAGATTTTTCACAATCAATAAAATAACCCGACTTATGTTTTACAACTATAAATTCATATAAAAATTTTCCCTGGGGTGTTAGTAATGAGGCAAAACAACTCGAACTATCAGTAACTTTATTTATGTCGTTACTAATTAAATTTTGTAAAAAATCCTTAGTATCTTCGCCATTAATATAAAGTATGGCTCTATCTTCTAGTATATAAACGCTGCTATTCATATTTGATTGATACTCTAATTTAATATAATAACTTTTTTCATAAATGTTAGATCTAATAATCAAAAATGGACAATGTTATATCAATGGAAAGTTAGAAACCAAAGATATTGCTATTGATAATGGAAAAATTTTTAAGATTGGGGAAATCTCCGAAGAAGCTAAAGAGACTTATAATGCAAACAATCAAATCGTTTTACCTGGCTGTATTGATACTCAAACTCACTTTAGAGAACCAGGCTCGACAGATACAGAAGATCTTCATTCTGGAAGTAGAGCTGCAGTAGCAGGAGGTATTACAGCAGTATTTGAAATGCCAAATACTAATCCACCCACTTCAAACATAAAAGAATTTCAAAGAAAATTAGATCTTGCAAAAAATAGAATGTATTGCAATTACGCTTTTTATTTTGGTGCAACAGCGGATAATGTAAATCAATTAGCTGAATTAAAAGATTTAGAGGGTTGTTGCGGTATTAAATTATTTGCTGGTTCTTCAACTGGTAATCTTTTAGTAGCCGATGAAAAAGATATAGATAAAGTATTTGAAAATTGTTCAAAAATTGTTGCAGTTCACTCAGAAGATGAGGAAGTTTTAAATAAAAATAAAAAATTAATCAAAAATGGAGATGTACGCTCACATCCTATTTGGAGAAGTGAAGAGTGTGCAATGTCCTCTACAAGAAGAATTGTTAGACTTGCTGAAAAGCATAATAAGAAAGCTCATGTACTTCATATCACAACAAAACAAGAGATAGATTTTTTATCTCAACACAAAGGAAATATTACTTTTGAAATTACCCCACAACATTTAACAATCTATGCACCAGATTGTTATGATAAACTTGGAACATATGCACAAATGAATCCTCCTATCAGGGACAAAACTCATTACGATAGACTGTGGTATGCAGTAAAAAATAATTTGAATGATACTATTGGATCAGATCATGCTCCACATTTAAAAGTGAATAAAGATAAAGAATACCCAAACTCTCCATCAGGCATGCCAGGTGTTCAAACACTTATGCCAGTAATGCTAAATCATGTTAATGATGGAAAATTATCGCTCACACAATTGATAAATCTTGTGTGTGAGAATCCAGTTAAAATTTTTGGAATTCAGAATAAAGGATTTATTAAAGAAGGTTATGATGCTGATTTTACAATTGTAGACATGAATAAGGAAATTCTAATTAAAAATGAAAATATTGAGAGTAAATGTGGATGGTCGCCTTTTAATGGATTTAAGTTTAAAGGAGCACCAGTAGCAACCATAATTGCAGGCAAAACAAAAATGAAAGATGATAAAATTTTAGGTGAACCTGAAGGCAATCCTTTAAAATTTAGTTAATTTTTACAGTAAAACTATTTACAAGTATTACTCCAATAACAATTAGAAATAATCCCGCTATAGCTTGCCAAGCTAAAGTTTGTTTGAAAAAGAAATACCCAAGTATAGCTATTGTAAAAACACCTAGTCCACTCCAAGTGGCATATACAATTGCAATTGGAAGTTTGTCCATCACAAAAGTCATTAGATAAAATGATATGAGATAAAATATTGTAAGGCAGACTGTAGGAATAATCTTTGTAAAATTTTGAGATACCGGTAACAACATTGTTCCAGCAACCTCACAAAAAATAGCAATAAGTAAAAAAGAATATGTTTTAACCATTATTTAGTATTTTGTTATCAATCAAGTCTTGTTTTATTTCGTCAAGAATTGCAGGATCGTCAATAGTCGGAGGCATTTTATATTCAACATTATCAGCAATTTTTCTGATTGTACCTCTCAGAATCTTACCTGATCTTGTTTTTGGAAGTCTTTTAATTACTAACGCTACTTTAAATGCAGCCACTGGACCAATTTTATCTCGAACCATTTGAATACATTCCTTAGAAATTGTTTCATTATCTTTATCAACACCCGCTTTTAAAACAATCAATCCAATAGGTAATTGTCCTTTTAATTTATCTGCGATTCCAAGAACTGCACATTCAGCAACTGATTGGTGTTCAGATAAAACTTCCTCAATAGCTCCAGTTGACAATCTGTGCCCAGCTACATTTATTATATCATCAGTTCTAGACATGATCCAGATATAACCATCTTCATCAATATGTCCTGCATCATAAGTTTGATAGTAACCTTCATAGTTTGACATATAATTTTCTTTATATCTCTTATCAGCATTCCACAAAGTTGGAAAAGTACCTGGAGGCAATGGTAACTTTACAACAATATCTCCCATTTCATTTGGTTTTGCTAAAGTTTGATCTGATTTAATAATCTTCACATCATAACCAGGCACTGCTTTGCATGCCGAACCATATTTTGTTTTCATCATTTCAATTCCTGTGCAATTTGAACTGATCGCCCAACTTGTTTCTGTTTGCCACCAGTGATCAATTACCGGGACTTTTAATAAATTTTCAGCCCATTTTATTGTATCTGGATCAGCTCTTTCGCCAGCAAGAAATAGACTTTCAAAATTACTTAAATCATATTTAGAAAAAAATTTACCATCAGGATCCTCTTTTTTAATTGCTCTAAAAGCTGTTGGAGCTGTGAATAAAGATTTTACTTTATAATCTGAAATGATTTTCCAGAAAGCACCTGCATCTGGTGTTCCAACTGGTTTACCTTCAAACAAAACTGTTGTGCATCCTTTAAACAATGGTGCGTAAACAATATATGAGTGACCAACGATCCAGCCAATATCACTTGCAGACCACCATATGTCACTCTCATCAATGTTATAAATATTTTTCATTGTCCATTTTAAAGCAACAATGTGACCACCAATATCTCTAACTATTCCTTTTGGAGTACCTGTTGTTCCTGAAGTGTAAAGTATATAAGCAAATTCATTTGAGTTCATCTCAACACAGTCTGTGTCTTTTGCATTTGATAGTGCTTCATCCCAACTTATTTCGTTAGGTGCATTTAATTTAACCTCATGACCTTTTCTTTGGAATAAAATCATTTTATCAATCTTATGTTTTGCTTGTTTGACTGCTCCGTCTACTAACGGTTTGTATTCAACAGTCCTTCCGGGTTCAAAACCACAAGAAGCTGTTACTAGAATTTTTGCTTTACTGTCATCAATCCTACTAGCAAGTTCATTTGAAGCAAAACCACCGAAAACAACTGAATGAATTGCTCCAACTCTACCACATGCAAGCATTGCAATGACCGCTTCTGGTATCATTGGCATGTAAATTATAACTCTGTCACCTTTGTTGATACCCTGATCTTTTAATGCACCAGCAAATTTGGAAACTTTTGATTTTAATTCTTCATAAGTGTGCTTACTTTTGTTTCCAGTGATTGGACTATCATAAATTAATGCTGTCTTTTTACCTTTTCCTTGATCAATGTGAATATCGAGAGCATTATAACAAGTATTTGTAACTCCATCTTCAAACCATTTATAAAATGGTGGATTGGATTTATTTAAAATTTTTGTCGGCTTATTAAACCAAAAAATATCATTAGAAGCTTCTTGCCAGAATTTTTCAGGATTTTTGATGGATTCCTCATAAATTTTGGTAAATTTTTCAGACATAGTAATTTGATTCGATATTGCCTTTTTTTTGATTTTTAAATTATAAATTGTATTTAATTTTAAAAAGTCAATAAAATCAATGTAAATTAATGATAATTAAGTCTTCAATAATCTATTTATTTTTGATAATTAACGCTCAGCTTTGGTTTAAGGAAGCTTAAACCTAGTTTATATAAACTAAACAAATAAAAACTAACTAAAGAGGGAGTTTTTTATGAAAAAACTTAAACTGTTTGCTCTTACAGCTGTTGCCCTAGTGGGTATAACAACTGTAGCAAACGCTGCGACCGCAATGTTAGCTCAAGATGACTTTGTTGGAATTTCCTTTTGGGTGATTTCAATGGGTATGTTGGCTGCTACAGCATTCTTCTTCATGGAAAGAAGTTCTGTTGCTCCTGGCTGGAAAACGTCAGTAACTGTTGCAGGTCTTGTAACTGGTATTGCTTTCATCCACTACATGTACATGAGAGATGTATGGGTGACTACAGGCGATTCACCAACAGTATATAGATATATTGACTGGTTAATTACTGTGCCACTACAGATGATAGAATTCTACTTAATTCTAGTAGCTGTAAGAAAAGCAAACTCTGGAATTTTCTGGAGATTGTTAATTGGTTCACTTGTAATGTTAATCGGTGGATACTTAGGAGAAGCAGGATACATCAATGCTACACTTGGTTTTGTAATCGGTATGGCTGGATGGATCTACATTCTTTATGAAGTATTTTCAGGTGAAGCTGGAAAAGCTGCTGCTAAGAGTGGAAATAAATCTCTAGTAACTGCGTTCAGTGCAATGAGAATGATTGTAACTGTAGGTTGGGCAATTTACCCATTAGGTTATGTATTTGGTTACCTAACTGGTGGAGTAGATGCTAACTCATTAAACGTAGTTTACAACTTAGCTGACTTTATAAATAAAATTGCATTCGGTCTAGTAATCTGGGCTGCTGCAGTAAGTTCAGCTGGTGCAAGAAGCAGATAATTACTGTTTAAATTAAATTTATAGGGCGAGTATGTTTTACATACTTGCCCTATTTTTTTTTATACTTATATATACCTCTAATGCCCAAAATTACTTACATCACCCATGATAAACAAAAACATACTATCGAAGTTCAGAACGGCTTAACTGTAATGGAAGGTGCAGTGCAAAATGATATTCCGGGTATTGATGCAGATTGCGGAGGAGGAATGGCTTGTGCGACATGTCATGTATATATAAATGATGATTGGTTTGATAAGTTGCCAATCAAGGAAGATGGTGAAGAAGACATGTTAGATATGGCATTTGAACCAAAAAAAAATAGTCGATTAAGTTGTCAATTAATTGTTTCAGATGATTTAGAAGGACTAACAGTAAGTATTCCATCTAAACAAGGTTAAATGAATAAAACAGACGCATTAATTATTGGAGCAGGTCCAACAGGCTTATTTACAGCTCATCAATTAAAATTAATAGGTCTAGATTGTGAGATAGTTGATAACTTAGATAAAATTGGAGGTCAATGTATTGAACTTTATCCAGATAAACCAATTTATGATATACCTGCGGTTCCTGAATGTACTGGTGAAGAATTAACTAATAATTTAATTGAGCAGTTAAAACCTTTTGATATTAGATTTCATTTAAAAGAGAGAGTAGATGAAGTCAAAAAGGAAGCTGATAATTGGTTAGTTAAAACAAATAATGGCACTACCTTTTTAACACCAAATGTTATAATAGCTGGTGGCGTAGGTTCTTTTGAGCCAAGGAAATTTGCACCAAAAGAGTGTGAGAAATTTGAGAATAAATCATTATTTTATTCAGTTAAAAATAAAAAAGTCTTTTACGGAAAAACTGTTTCAATTTTTGGTGGAGGAGATAGCGCATTGGATTGGGCTGTTGAGTTGTCAAAAGATTGTAATGTAAATTTAATTCATAGAAGAGATGAGTTTAGAGGTGCGCAATCCACAGTAGAGAAAGTATATGAACTTGTTAAAGCTAAAAAAATAAATCTTTATACAAAATATCAAATGACAAAAGTGATTGGTTCTGAAAAATTAGAAAGTATAGAAATTAAACATGATGAAGGTAAAACTGAAACTCTTAAAAGTGATTATGTTTTAGGGTTTTTTGGCTTGATTATGCAATTAGGTCCAATTGCAAATTGGGGCCTTAATATTGATAAAAAAACAATTGAAGTAGATACTGAAAAGTTTGAAACAAACCAAAAGGGTATTTATGCTATTGGAGATATTTGTAGTTATCCAGGAAAATTAAAGCTTATTCTTTCTGGATTTCATGAAGGGGCTTTAGCAGCAAGAGCAAGTTTTAAATTAGCAAGACCAAATGAAAAATATAGATTTGAATTTACAACAACTTCCACAAACTTATTAAAAAGACTTGGTAAAAAAGAGTGATAGATCTCTTTTCAGCTAATACTCCTAACGGAAAAAAAATTAGCATTATGCTTGAAGAGATTGGGTTTGAATACAAGACAATTAAAGTAGATCTTGATAAAGGAGAACAATTTAAAACTGATTTTAAAAAGATTAGTCCATTAAGTAAAATACCAGTAATCATTGATCATGATAATAACAAAAACATTTTTGAGTCTGGAGCAATTTTAATATATCTATCTGAAAGAAGTGGAAAATTTTATGATCAAAATGATCGACTAGAGATAAATCAATGGTTGATGGCCCAAGTGGGATATGTTGGACCAATGTTAGGGCAGCATCATCAATTTCATCATTACAATCCAGGTAAAAGTCAGTTTGGAGAAGAAAGATATTTTAATATATCAAAAAGAATATATGAAGAGTTGGATGAAAAATTATCTAAATCACGATTTTTATCAGGTGAAAAATACACTATTGCTGATATAGGAACTTTTCCTTGGATAGCACGCCATGAGTGGCACGATATAGGTTTAAAAAATTATAAAAATCTTTCCAGATGGTATCTTGAAATATCTGAGAGAGAAGCTGTTAAAAGGGGCTTTTCATTTATGAATAAGGATGAAATTCCACCTAAGCCATGATCAATTCATTGAATTTAATAATCTAAACAAAGATGCAAAGATTCCGTAACCTGAAAGTTCAATTGCCAAAACTATAATAATTATTAAAATTAGTTTTTTATTCATCTGGTAAAAACAAATATTAATAAAAGTATCCAAAAAAAAGCATAATAAAAATAAATATATTTTTTGGTGAAGTTATAAGTGATTGGATTATGAACAGTTTTATTTTTTTTTCTTTTTTTAGTCATCAGCATGAACTTTCTCATTTTTTTCATGTTTTTCTTGTGCAGCAATAGTATATTTAGCCACAGGTCTTGCCATTAATCTTTTTAGTCCTATTGGTTCTGCAGTATCTAGACAATAACCATAAGTATCTTCTCGTATTCTTACTAAAGCTTTATCAATCTCCGAAATAAGTTTAATTTGTCTGTTAATCGCTTTCATCTCAACATTTTTATCAGTGTAAGAGCTAGCTTGATCAACTATATCTGCAGAAATACTATTGTCATCCATACTACCATTGTAAAGGGCTTCATTATTTGCTTTTATTAATTCTTTTTTCCAATCTTGGAGTTTTATCCTGAAATAAATCTTATGTTTTTCACACATATATTTTTCAGTATCTTTTGGAATATACGTTTTAGATATCTTAATTGAACCTTTGTTCGCTTCTTTTGACTTACTAACAGTTTTTACTTTGATTTTAGGTGAACTTTTAATCTTCGCTTTAGTAATTTTTTTTTTTACTTTGGTGGTTTTAGCCATATTTTCAATTTGAATTCGTGGGAGTATATTCAGCAAAATTAGGGTGTCAAGCAACCTTAATTATTGTAAATATTTGTTTATGAATGTCCTAAACAGAAATATTTATAATATATTTTTTATTTTTGCTTTAGCTCACATAATCATTTGGACAGTTATTCCAGCAATCACAAATAAAAATTTACCTTTGGATGTAATTGAAGCTTTAGCTTGGGGGAGTAATTTAGATTGGGGATTTAACAAACATCCACCAGGAAGTGCATTTTTTCCAGAAGTTTTCTATCAAATTTTTGGTGCCCAAGATTGGGCTTTTTATTTATTAAGTTCGATTTTTGTTGTTATTGCTTTCACTTATGTTTTTAAATTTGCTTTTGAAATTTTTGGAAATTTAAAACTAAGTCTTATCTCTGTAATAATACTGGAGTCTATATATTTCTATAATTTTACCACTCCAGAATTTAATGTGAACGTATGTCAATTACCCTTTTGGTCATTAGTTGTTTATTATTCTTGGAAAATTTATAATACAAATAAAATAAGATTCTTTGATTGTATTTTAATAGGATTATTTGGCGCGATAGGTTTTTTATCTAAATACTTATTTGTTTATCTTTTGATATCTGTAATTTTATTATTTAGTTATTTAATTTTTGTAAAAAAAATAAAAAAATTTGATTTTAAATACTTTATTGCAATTGAAGTATTTATTGTTCTAATGATTCCCCACATCGTCTGGCTTTTTAATAATGATTTTATTACAGTCATATATGGTCTAAAAAGAACTGGCTTAGAAGAGACGGGAATTTTAAACCATATTAAGTATCCACTTACTCTATTATTAAAACAATTAGGAACACTTATACCATTTTTCTTTTTAATTTGGCTATTAATAAAAAAATTTAAATTTCAAATTAATTTAAAAGATAAAAAAACAATTTTTCTTTTATTTATAAATATCTTACCAATTTTTTTAATTTTTTTGACTTCTTTAATTATGGGATCAAAAATCAGGACAATGTGGATGACCCCTTTTTACTTATTTTTTGGAGTGTTATTTATTTATTTATTTAAATCCCAAATTAACTTAAAAAAATTGCAACCTTTTTTATATGGTTTTTTATTTTTATTTTTTTTATCTCCATTACTTTATTTCTATATTTCAATTTCTCAAACTGATAAAAGAACTGATTATCCTGGAAAGGAAATAGCAGCCAAAGTTCAAATTGTTTGGGATCAAGATTTTGATAAAGAAATTGAATTTGTAACAGGTGATGAGTGGAAAGCAGGCAATCTTTCTTATCATTTAAAATCTAGACCTAAATGGGAAGGATTTAATAATAATACAATTTTAAATAAGTCTTCACAATTTATTTGTGTAGATGATGTTTGTTTGGGAAGATATTAAAGTAGAGATTTATGAAAATTAAAGTTTTAATTCCTGTTTATAATGATTGGCAGTCTGTTTCTAAACTCATAGAAAAAATTGATCAATTATCAATTAATCCAAGTTTTGAAGTTTCTATTATTATAGTAAATGATGCATCAAATCATGATCGTCAAAAAGAAAAAAAAATTTTTGAAAACATTTATTCAATAAAAATTTTTAATATGAAAAAAAATCAGGGCCACGCAAGATGTATTGCGACAGGACTAAAATATATTTTTGAAAAAGAAGATTTTGATTATGTTATACCAATGGATGGAGATGGTGAAGATAGACCTGAAGAGATCATAGATTTATTAAATCAAATTAAAGATGTTAGAGATAAACCTATTGTAGGTGTAAGGGTTAAAAGATCAGAAAATTTGATATTTAAAGTCTGCTATCAACTCCACAAGTTAATAACAATAACATTTACTGGTAAATCTATCAGGTTTGGTAATTTTACTTGTTTGCCTAAATCCACAGTAGAGAAGTTAGTTAATGATAAAGCAACTTGGAATAGTTTTTCAGGATCATTAAGAAAAGTAGAAAATGATTTTATAACAATTCCCTCTATTAGAGGAACAAGATATTTTGGGCCTTCAAAAATGAGTTTTTATAACTTAATTAAGCATTCACTTTCAATTATAAGTGTTTTTAGAAAAACTTTTTTAATTCGTTCTGCTTTATTTATAATTTTGTACATATTATTCATTAAGAGTAACGCCTCAATTGTAACTGCTATTCCGTTAGTATTTTTATTGATAACTGTTTATGCGATATCAAATTTAGCGTTAAGAGAAAATATGGAAGAATTTGATAAAGCTTTATCAAACATTAATGATATTGAAAATATTAAACAGCCCTGATCGTTGGTAGACAATAAAAATCAGCTGTATCTATTTTAGAAGAATATTGTCTTCGCATATTCCATTTTTTATGAACTCCGGCACTTGCAAGACTTAAAGTAGACCTACCATATCTATAATTAGTATTATCAATAGATCGCATTAAATTATTTATTTTTTCATCTTTTTCAGATGAAAATAAATTTTTCCTACCATCATCGTTACGTAATCCTGTCAGCATTACACCTGCTTTTTGATATTGATAACCGTTTTTAAAAATCTTTTCTAAAATAGAAACCGCAGTCTTGACAGTTTCAATACTATTATTTGTTGCAATAGGAAAATCAATTGTCTTTGCATTTGAATAATATCCAAAGTTTCTCTGAAAGGGACTTGTTCGAACAAATACAGTAATTGCTTTTGCAACCAAAGACTCTGATCTAATTTTTTCAGACGCATTTAAACAGTAATTTGCAATAGCTTCTTTTAGTTCTTGGAATTTTTCAATTCTTTCCCCAAACGACCTTGAGACAACACAACTTTTTCTTTTAGTTTGTGTTGTTTCTAAACTAATACAAGGAACACCCCTTAGTTCCATCGCAGTTCTTGAACCTAAAACATTAGAAGATTTTTTAATCCAAGTGTTAGATTTATTTTTAAGTTGTTTGGCGTTGTAAATTCCATTTTTTTGATAAAATTTTGTAAGCTGTCTGCCAACACCCCACACATCATTAATTTCCACTTTTTCAAGAATAGGATCCAAATTTTCTATTCCAATTAAACTTGTAACGCCAGATAGTTTTTTCTTTGCAATATGATTTGCAACTTTACTTAAAGTTTTAGTTTTAGCAATTCCAATACTTGTTGGTATACCAGTCCATTGTAAAACTGTTTCTCTAATTTCTTTTCCAACTTTTTCAATCTCAGAATCTGGAAAATTTGATAAATCTATAAATGCCTCATCAATTGAATAAACTTCTATTTCAGAATTAAATCTTTTAAGAGTTCTCATAACTCTTCTAGATAGATCTCCATATAAAGAATAATTCGATGAAAAAACTTCAACTTTATTTTTAATAATAATATCTTTTGCTTTAAAATAAGGCTCTCCCATTTTAATACCTAAAGCTTTAGCTTCGTTAGATCTTGAGATAATACAACCATCATTGTTTGATAAAACTACAACAGGTTTTTTTCTTATTTTTGGATTGAATAATCTTTCACAAGAAACATAAAAAGAATTACAATCAACTAGAGCTAACTTTCTAGTACGTTGAATGGATAACATAAGTTACAACCCCCCAAATAAAAACATCCTCTTCTTCATTAATTAAAATTCTATTGGAAAAATCTTTAGATCCAGATGTTAAAAATTTTTTATCTCTCTCCTGAACCAAAGTTTTAACAACAAGTTCATCATGAACATTCGCAATAACTGTTGAAAAGTTTTTTGGTTTTAAGCTTTTATCGACAACTAGTAAGTCCCCATCATTAATTCCAACATCAACCATCGATTTTCCTTGTACTCTGATGATAAAGGTAGCAGGAACATTTCTGATTAAATGCATGTTTAGATCTATATCTTCCTCAATGTAATCAGTGGCAGGCGATGGAAAACCAGCACCAGCTTTATGTAGATAATAAGGGATAGTTATTTTCATGTTCTTGTTTTGTTCTAATTTATAGACCATTTATACAATGCACGCAAGAGGTTGTATTTTGAGTCTGTAACTGAATCAAAAGTGAATCAAAACGTGAACATTAAAACCACATTTTGTATGCTTGTGGATAATTATAACTAAAGATAGTCTGAAATAGATGAATTTTTTTTCCTTAGTTTTATTCACATTAATTTTTTTTACTAATCTTTCTTTAGCTGACCAACACAAAACAAAGTTTAAAGATATAAAGGGATATAAAGAGCAGTTTCTTTCAATGTCTTACAAAAAAACCAACAGAATTAAGACAGTTAAAGAGAGTGATGGCTTTCCAGTTTATGAAGGAAAAACAAGTATTCAAGTTACAGTAAATAGAGAAGACGCAGGCTGTGGAAAAGGAAAAGCACAAACAACACAAATTCAATGTGATGGTAAAGGCAATAGAAGTAGACAAGAAATACATCTAGGTGATTTGAGGTTAAAAAATAAAGAGTACATTTATGAGTATGCTGTTTACTTCGACGAAAGTTATGAAAGTTTAGAAAAAGGTGCTGTAGCTATAATTGGTCAGATGCATACAGACAATAAAGCTAAAGGCTGCCATAGCTGTTGTCATTTCTGGGCACAAGACTTTAAATATAAAGGTGAGAATGTTTATAGTTGGGTAAGCAAAGCTGCTTACTCATCTGAACCTGTTGTTATAGGAAAAATTGAGGACTTAAAAGGAAAGTGGACACACTTAAAGTTTCATATTTTATGGAAGTTAGATGAAACAGGTAGAGCAATAATATATAAAAACAATAAAGTGATAGCAGATTTAAAAAATATAAAAACTTTGGCAGATACATGTACTGGTGGTTATATAAAAATGGGTATATATAGACATAGAACAATCAATTATTGGAATTCTGATTGGGAAAGTTTACCAGATCAAAGAATTTATTTAGATAGTATAGTGTTAAGAAAACCAAAAAAAGAGGAAAGGATAAAAAATAAATGAGAAAACTTACTTGTCATTGCAAAGCTGTAGAAGCGGAAGTCAATGTTCCTGAAAAAGGTTTTGAAAAAATTATGCGATGTAATTGCTCTATTTGCAAAAGAAAAGGATATATAATAGGAGTAGTAGGACCAGATGATTTTAAAATGATTAAAGGTGAAGATAGCTTAACGCTTTATCAATATAAAACGAAAACAGCTCAACATTATTTTTGCAAAATTTGTGGAATACATACTCATAACAGGCCAAGAAGTAATCCAAAAATTTATGGTATAAATATTGCTTGTGTAGATGGAATTAAGCCGTTTGAAATAAAAAGTGTTCCTGTAAATGATGGTGAAAATCATCCACTTGATCAAAAAAAATAGTATTTATGAATCAAGTAAGTTTTTGTTTTGATAAAGTAAAAAAAGATTGTTTAAAATTTATTAAATCTCAAGAGACAAAAAAAGATAGATTTAAGAACAAAGAAAAAATGATTAAATCTTTCTTAATTCCATTATGCTTTTGGGTAAGTAATAAAGTTGATGAGAAAAAGCCTTATTTTGTAGGTTTAGCAGGAGGCCAAGGAACAGGCAAGACCACAATCAGTTCTTTAATTAGGATTATTCTAATTAAATATTTTAAACTTAAGGTTTTTAGAATTTCAATTGATGATTTTTATAAAACAAGAAAAGAGCGAATAAATTTATCTAAAAAAATTCATCCTATGCTTTTAACCCGTGGAGTTCCCGGAACTCATGACGTTAATATGATGTTAAATTTTTTTAAAAAAATAAAAAGAAAAAAATTTAAAAGATTTATGCTTCCCATTTTTAATAAAGCAATTGATGATAGATCTGAAAAAAAAGATTGGTATGATTTAAAAATTAAACCTGATGTAATTATTTTTGAGGGATGGTGTGTAGGGGCGAAATCTGAAAAACCCTCATCTTTAAAAAAAACAATTAATTCAATGGAAAAACTGAAAGATAACAAGCAAATTTGGAGAAAATATGTTAACCATCAATTGAAATCAAAATATAAAAACTTATATTCACAATTAAATTGTTTAATTTATTTAAAGGCTAAAAATTTTACCTTATTACAAAAATGGAGATTAAAACAAGAACGAAAACTTTGGCTTAAAAACAAAAGAAATTCAAAACTTAAGATTATGAGCAAAGATGATGTGATAGATTTTATGCAAACTTATCAAAGAATTACTCAAAATATGTTTAGGTATATGCCTAAATATGCGTCAATTATTTTAAATCTTAATACCAATCATCAGATTCAATCTGTACAATATAAAAAAAAATGAAATTATTTTTTAAGATTTTTTTAATACTAGTTCTTTCCTTATCCTCTGTTTTTGCAGAAACTTTTAATGCAGCATTAAAAAAAGCCTATGAAACCAATCCTGAATTAAATGCTGAAAGAGAAAGTATAAATATTTCTGAGCAAGAACTAAATGTTTCTCTGAGTTCTTATTTGCCAACAATTACATTAGAAGGAAGTAAAAGTCAGCAAGATACAAAAAAACTTACTAATCGAGATGGTTCAAATGCCTCTATCACAGATATTGATCCAGAAGTAAGATCAATAAAAGTAGTTCAAACATTGGTTGATTTTGGAAGAGGTGCTGAATTAGCTAAAAGTAAAATAGGAATTGATTTAGCAAAAGTAAAACTTTTAAAAAAAGAGCAAGAGATTTTATATAAAGCTGCTGATGCTTATACCGGATTAATTTCATCTAAGGAAAAATTTGTAATAAATAGATCAAATGTTAATTTATTAGAAAGACAAGTTGAGACTGATAGAATTAGACTTGAAAGGGGAAGAATAACTCTTTCCGATGTTGCGCAATCCGAGTCATCACTTGCTGAAGCTCAAGCAAAATTAATTCAAGCTGAAAATGATCTTTTAACAAGTAGATTGAATTATGAAAATGTTATTGGTCAATTAAATGATATTGAGAGTTTAGATAAGAATTCGATTAATGATTTAGACTTACCCAATCAACTAATTGATGCAATTGAAATATCTAAAAAAAATAATCCTGATTTAATTATTGCACAACTTGAGTATGAGCAATCTAAAAAAGATACCGTGAGTGCTAGATCTGATTTAGCTCCCTCAGCTAAATTATCTTTTGATAGATCTAAAACAGAAGATTTAAGTTCTACTTATGATGAAAGTGAAAAAGATACCTTTAAAGCAACTGTTACTTGGCCATTTTTTTCTGGTGGAAAAAATTACGCAAATTTAAATAAAAATAAAAGTGCAGAATTACAAAAAAGTTTATTATTAGAAAATTCAATTAAAAGAAATCAAACTGAGGTAGCTAGTGCCTGGTCTTCCTATCAATCAAATCAAAGCTTGTTAAATTCTGTAAAAGCCCAAGTAGATGCAGCTGAAATAGCAAATGAAGGTATCGTTTCAGAATACAATAGTGGCTCAGATAGAACTACTTTAGAGGTTATTCAATCAAATTCTTTACTATTAAATGCTCAAATTTCTCTAGCTGATTCTGAGAGAAACTATGTCCTCTCGCAATTTAATTTATTAAAGTCTATTGGTTTGCTTAATAGTGAATATCTAAAAATTCAATAAATACTGAGTTTTTGAGCTTAGAATAAATTAATCTTGATAATGAGAACAAAATGTGTACATTTATAATTATGATTCGAGTACTAAAAATATTAAAAAAAGAGGTAAAAAATGACTAAAAATAACCTAAAAGTGGTTAAATCTACTAAAGATCAAGAATTAGATAACAAAGAAAAAAATAAGGCATTAGAAGCAGCAATCAGTCAAATTACAGATAATTTTGGAAAAGGTTCTGTGATGAAGTTAGGCGAAAAAAGAGCTATGGATATCGAGTCGATATCTACAGGTTCTTTAAGTTTAGATTTAGCTTTAGGAATAGGTGGTTTACCTAAAGGAAGAATTATTGAGGTGTATGGACCAGAATCATCTGGAAAAACAACATTAGCACTACAAGTTGTTGCTGAAGCTCAAAAGGCTGGTGGCATTTGTGCATTCGTTGATGCTGAACATGCTTTAGACCCAGTTTATGCAAAAAAATTAGGAGTGAACACCGAAGAGCTTTTAATATCTCAACCAGATGCAGGAGAACAAGCTCTAGAAATCGCTGATACACTAGTAAAATCAGGGTCTATTTCAGTTATTGTAATTGACTCAGTTGCAGCATTAACTCCAAAAGCTGAAATTGAAGGCGAAATGGGAGATCATCATGTTGGTCTTCAGTCAAGATTAATGAGTCAGGCCTTAAGAAAATTAACTGGTTCAATTTCTAACACAAATACAATGATGATTTTCATTAACCAAATCAGAATGAAAATTGGAGTTATGTTTGGAAGTCCTGAAACAACATCAGGTGGAAATGCACTTAAGTTTTATTCATCTGTAAGAATGGACATTAGAAGAATTGGTGCCATCAAGGATAAAGATGAAATTATTGGTAACTCTACAAGAGTGAAAGTAGTTAAGAATAAAGTTGCACCACCATTTAAAGTTGTTGAGTTTGATTTAATGTATGGAAAAGGAATTAGCAAAATGGGTGAATTAGTAGACCTAGGAGCTAAAGCTGATATTATTGAAAAATCAGGTGCGTGGTATGCTTATAAAGGAGAGAAAATAGGACAAGGTAGAGAAAATGCCAAAGTTTATTTAGCTCAAAATCCACAAGTTGCTGCAGAAATTGAAATGGCAATTAGGGAAAAAGCTGGTGTGATTTCTAAAAAAATTGAAGGAAATCCATTAAGTCCTGAAAAAATTGAAAAAGAGAAGAAAGTAGCTGAAAAAGAAGAGGCAGCTAAAGAAGCTACTCCTCCTAAAAAGAACTAAAATTAAAGGTCATCTTTAAATTATAAAAGGCGCTTATAATAAGCGCCTTTGCCCCCTTAGCACTATCTAGACATAGAACGAAAAAACTGTATTTTAAAAATATGGCTCAAAAATCGTTAAATCAGATAAGAGAAACGTTCTTAAAATACTTTGAGAAAAACGATCATAAGATCGTAGAGTCTAGCAATCTAGTACCAAATAATGATCCAACATTGATGTTTGCAAATTCTGGTATGGTTCAGTTCAAAAATGTATTTACTGGATTAGAAAAAAGAGATTATCAAAGAGCAACTACTTCACAAAAATGTGTAAGAGCGGGTGGTAAACACAATGATTTAGAAAATGTTGGTTACACACCAAGACATCATACTTTCTTTGAAATGTTGGGAAACTTTTCTTTTGGAGATTATTTTAAAGAGAGAGGAATTGAACTTGCGTGGAATTTAATCACTAAAGATTTTGGTTTGGATAAAAATAGGATTTATGTAACCGTTTTTCATGAAGACGATGAGGCTTTTAATTTCTGGAAGAAAATAGCAGGTTTTAGAGATGATAGAATAATAAGAATTGCAACATCAGATAACTTCTGGTCGATGGGTGAAACTGGTCCCTGTGGTCCTTGCTCAGAAATATTTTACGATCATGGAGATCATCTAAAAGGCGGATTACCAGGAACGAAAGATCAGGATGGAGATCGTTTTATTGAAATTTGGAACTTAGTCTTCATGCAGTATGAGCAAGTATCCAAAGATAAAAGAATAAATCTTCCAAAACCTTCTGTTGATACTGGTATGGGTTTAGAAAGAATAGCAGCATTGCTTCAAGGCACACATGACAATTATGAAACAGATCATTTTAAAAAGTTAATTCAGTCAACGTCAGATATTGTTAAAAAAAAACCAGATCAAAAAAATCTTTCAAGTTTTAGAGTTATTGCAGATCATTTAAGAGCAAGTTCATTTTTGATTGCTGAAGGAGTTTTGCCATCAAATGAAGGGCGAGGATATGTTCTTAGAAGAATAATGAGAAGAGGCATGAGGCATTCTCATTTACTTGGATCTAAAGTGCCAGTTTTTTATAATCTGTTTGAAACACTTAAAAACGAAATGTCAGGCAATTATCCAGAACTAAAAAGAGCAGACTCATTAATTAAAGAAACTTTAAAAATGGAAGAAGAAAAATTCTTAGTCTTATTAGATCGAGGAATAAAAATATTAAATGATGAAATATCAAAAATAGATAAAGAACTTCCAGGAGATGTTGCTTTCAAATTATATGATACATACGGTTTCCCTTTGGACCTTACTGAAGATATTTTGAGAAATAAATCTTTGTCAATTGATACAAAAAAATTTCAATCTTTAATGAAAGAAAGTAAAGAGCTTGCAAAGAAAAATTGGAAAGGATCCGGAGATGCTGCAGTTGAAGATATTTGGTTTGGAATTAGAGATAAATTAGGTGCCACAGAATTTTTGGGCTATGAAACAGATCAAGCTGAGGGAGTTATCCTGTTTTTACTAAAAGACAATAAAGAAATTAAAGAATTAAAATCAAATGATGAAGGAATGATTATAACTAATCAGACTCCTTTTTATGGAGAGTCAGGGGGTCAAGTTGGTGATACTGGAGAAATTATTTCTGGAGATTTTAAGTTTGAAGTTACTGATGTTCAAAAAAAACTTGGAGATCTTTTTATTCACTATGGAAAAGTAATTAGTGGTTCGATCAAATTAAATGATAATGTGGAATTGAAAATAAATGAAAAAAGAAGAAATGATACAAGAGCTTATCACTCAGCTACTCATTTATTACATGAATCATTAAGAAGAGTTTTAGGTACGCACGTTATTCAGAAAGGTTCATTAGTAGAGCCTAATCGACTAAGATTTGATTTTAGTCATATGAAACCAATTTCGAATGAGGATGTTGAAAAAATAGAAGACTTTGTTAATTCAATGGTAGTAAAAAAAACAGATGTTAGAACAAGATTAATGACACCTGATGAGGCCGTTGAAAATGGCGCATTAGCATTATTTGGAGAAAAATACGGTGAAGAAGTTAGAGTTCTTTCAATGGGTGATGATAATGGAAAATATTTTTCTACAGAATTGTGTGGAGGTACTCATGTTAAAAACACAGGAGATATAGGTAAATTTAAGATAACTAGCCAATCATCTATTGCAGCAGGTGTAAGAAGGATAGAGGCTTTAAGAGATAGACAATTAGATGATTTTTTAAAAAATAAAGAAAAATTATCAAATCTATCTTTAGAAAAAAATGATGAAACGATTAAAGATTTATCTAAACAAATAATTGATTTAGGAGGTAAACCAAGTTTAAATCAATCAGATCAAAAAATGTTGATCAAAAATTTAACTAAACAGCTTGATATTTTATTAGTTAAATCAATTCTTAATGATAAAACAAAAAATAAAATAAATGATGAAGAGATAAAAGGAATAAAAATAAGATTTCAAAATATCGAAGGTCTTCCACTTAAAGAATTAAGAAAATTAGTTGATGATGGTAAAAAGGAATTAGGTGAGGGAATAGTTGTTGTTTTTGCTTCTAAAGACGGCAAAGTAGGGGTTGCTGTTGGTGTAACTAGTAAATTAACTGGAAAATACGATGCAGTAAATTTTGTAAAAATAAGCTCTGAAATTATTGGTGGCCAAGGAGGAGGAGGTAGGCAGGATTTTGCTCAAGCTGGCGGTCAAGATCAAAGCAAAATTAATGAAGCTTTTAAAAAAATTAAGTCTTTAATTTAATTTTTTCTTTAAATTTTTATCTATTACATCTAAAAACTGATTGGTAGTTAGATATTTACTTGAGGGTCCAACTAATATAGCAAGATCTTTTGTCATAGATCCTGACTCTACACATTCAATACAAACTTGCTCGATTGTATTAGCAAATTTTATAAGCTCTTCATTTCCATCTAATTTACCTCTGTGAGCCAACCCTCTTGTCCACGCAAATATTGATGCTATAGGATTTGTAGATGTTTCCTTACCTTCTTGATGCATTCTAAAGTGTCTTGTTACAGTTCCATGAGCAGCCTCTGCTTCCATTATTTTTCCATCAGGGGTTAATAATGTACTAGTCATCAGGCCTAATGAGCCATAACCTTGCGCCATAGTATCAGACTGAACATCACCATCATAATTTTTACATGCCCAAATATATTTTCCACTCCATTTCATTGCACAAGCAACCATGTCGTCAATTAATCTGTGTTCATAAGTAATTTTTGCATCTACAAATTTATTTTTAAACTCATTATTAAAAACTTCTTCAAAAATATCTTTAAATCTTCCATCATATTTTTTTAAGATAGTGTTTTTTGTAGAGAGATAAACCGGCCATTTTTTAATCAATCCATAATTAAAACAAGATCTTGCAAAATCCTCAATTGATTTATCTAAGTTGTACATTGAAAGTGCTACACCGGGACCAGTAAAATTAAAAACCTCATGTTTAATTTCATCTTTTCCATCTTCAGAAGTCCATTTTATTTCCATCTTTCCTTTTCCAGGAACTTTAAAATCAGTTGCTCTATATTGATCGCCAAAAGCATGTCTTCCAATTACCACAGGATCTGACCATGAGGGAACAAGTTTTGGAATGTTGGAACAAATTATTGGTTCCCTAAAAACCGTTCCTCCAATAATATTTCTAATAGTACCATTAGGCGATCTCCACATTTTTTTTAAATTAAATTCTTCTACTCTAGCTTCATCAGGTGTGATTGTTGCACATTTAATACCTACGCCAAATTTTTTTATAGCATTAGCTGAGTCAATCGTGATTTGGTCATCTGTATTGTCTCTACTTTTCATTCCTAAATCATAGTATTCGATACCTAAATCTAGATAGGGAAGGATTAATTTATTTTTGATAAATTCCCAGATTATTCTGGTCATTTCATCACCATCTAACTCTACTATTGGGTTTTTTACGGTAATTTTACTCACTTATATTTTATCTTATTAATTGAATTTCGCGATTTTATATACATATTAATGTAAAATTATCAAATAGAAGAATATGTTTAGTAAGATTTTTCCAAAAATTCACGCCGAAGGTTATAAATTTTTAGTAATAGCCATAATAATTACTATCTTATTTTATATTTTTAGTGATTTTTTAGGTTTAATAGGTTTAGTTTTATCTGTTTGGGTATATTATTTTTTTAGGGACCCTGAAAGAGTTGTTATTAATGACGATAATTTTCTTGTAAGTCCAGCAGATGGTGAGGTGATTAAAGTAGAGGATGTAACAGGGCCAAAAGAACTTGGATTAGAAAATAAAAACTTTAAAAAAATTAGTATTTTTATGAACGTCTTTGATTGTCATGTGAACAGAACGCCTTGCACAGGTAAAATTGAGGAAATCTTTTACAAGCCTGGAAAATTTTTAAATGCTTCTTTTGATAAGGCCAGTGAAGAAAATGAGAGAAATTATTATAAGATTAAGGATTTACATAATAACGATATAGTTGTTGTACAAATTGCTGGACTAGTAGCCCGTAGAATTGTTTGCGAGTCAAATAAAGATCAAGAATTAAATCAAGGAGACAGAATAGGAATGATTAGATTTGGTAGTCGAGCAGATATATATTATGAAAATTATCAACCACTAGTAAAAGTTGGGCAGAAAGCAATTTCAGGAGAAACACTATTAGCAAAAAGATAAGATGGAACAAAAAAAAAATAATTTTAAAATTGTTTCTGATAAAAAAGCAAGAATAATTTTGCCAAATGCAATTACTTTAATTGGGGTTTGCATAGGTTTGACCTCAATTAAGTTTGCTATAGATGGAAAATTTGCAATCGCAATTATTGCAATTTTATTTGCAGGTTTAATGGATGCATTAGATGGTCGAATAGCAAGATTAATTAAAGGAACATCAAAAATGGGGAAAGAATTAGATTCCTTAGGAGATGTGATTAGTTTTGGAGTTGCTCCAGCACTTATTATGTATTTTTGGAATTTACAGTATCTAGATAAATTAGGATGGTTTGTTTGTTTAACATATGTAGTTTGTGTTGCTTTGAGACTTGCAAGATTCAATATTAATTCTGAAGATGAGCCATCATGGAAAGATAATTTTTTTGAAGGAATGCCTTCACCAGCAGGTGGAATAATAGTTCTAATGCCATTAATCTTCAGTTTTAGTGGACTAGGTGAATTTTTTTTCAAAATCAATTATGATCTGGTAGTTCCAATATTTTTTATTGTTGTGTCAATATTATTGATAAGCACCATACCAACATATTCATTCAAAAAAATAGTAATACAAAGATCAATGACAAAATTTTTATTATTTGGAATTGTCTTATTTTTTGGTGCTTTATTAGTTTATACTTTTAAAGTATTAGCTATCAGTTCTTTAATATATCTTTGTTTAATTCCAATTAGTTATTTTCATTATAAAAAAATCAAAAAAGATAAAAATATTACTGCAGATAATGATGAGGGACTTGAAGATATACTATAAATGAAAAAAAATGTAATAGTTTCATTAGCAGATGCTAACTACTTTCCATTGTTAGAAGAATTAGTAAACTCTATTAAGAGATTTAAAGAGAGTAATAATGTTGCTATTTGTATTTTAGATGCTGGTTTAACCCAGGAACAGAAAGAAAAATTATTAAAAAAAGTAGATGAAATTAAACCTGCTGAGTGGGATATCAAAGTTCCAGGATATAAAGTCAAAGGAAAAGAATGGCTAAAGAGTCAAGTATCAAGAGCGTTCCTACCAAAATATTTTCCTGATTATGAAAAATATTTATGGATAGATTGTGATGCTTGGGTAAATGATTGGAGTTGTATAGATCTATATTTTAAAGCTTGTAATAATGGAAAACTCGGTATTACACAAACTATAGGCCCTGGTTACAAAATAACTTCAAAAGTCAATTGGGTATTTGGAAAGCTTGCAATTATAAAATCTCAAAACTTTAAACATGCTGTAAAATCACGAATTGGCTATAATAAGGCTAGAAAATTAGCTTTTGCACCTCACATTAATATAGGAGTTTTTTCATTAGAAAAAAATTCAAAGGGTTGGAATATTTGGCAAGACAACTTATCAAAAACATTAAAAGCTGGAAATATTTTTGGTTCAGAGGGATTGGCAATTAATATGTCTGTATACATAGATGATTTAAAAACAGAGTTTTTACCTTTAAACTGTAACTGGATCACAAGCAACTTACTTCCAAAATATGATGAGCAAAAAGAAACTTTTGTAGAACCATACTTACCTAATTATAAAATAGGTATAATGCATCTTGCGGCAGGGATATGGAAAGATGGTATAGATATGAGGGTGGACAAAAGTGTTCAGATTGAAATTGAAACTTTAGAAAATAAAAAAATATTAAGAAGTCTAAGATTTAGCATTTAATTGAAAAAAAATAAAATTTCAAAAAATTGGGTTAATAAACAAAGAAGAGACACTTTTGTTCGCCAATCAAAAATTGATGGCTACAGAGCTAGATCTGCATATAAACTAATTGAAATTGATGAAAAGTTCAAAATTTTTAGGGGTGGGATGCATGTGGTTGATCTTGGAGCCGCACCAGGTAGTTGGTCTCAATATGCTTCAAAAGTTGTTAAAAGTGGTAAAATAATTTCAGTTGATCTGAAGGAAATGGAAGAAATAAAAAATACTATTCAAATTAAAGGAGATTTTACTGAAATTGATATTCAAAACCTCATAAAAAATTATCTTAAAAAAAAATTTGATGTAGTCATGTCAGACATGGCAGTTAACACAACTGGTATAAAAAACATAGACTCAATTCAAACAGGAGAGTTATGCAAAGAAGCTATGATTTTCTCAAAACAAGTTATTTCTGAAAAAGGTTTTTTTATTTCAAAAATATTCATGGGAGGAACGTTTAATGAAATTGTCGCACTTGCAAAAAAAATTTTTAAAGAAGTAAAGGTATTTAAGCCCCAATCAAGTCGAAAGGAATCTAAAGAAAGTTTCATTATTTGTAAAAAACTTAGATAGTTACTTTTAAAATAAAAGGAATCGTATATAAATGATCATGGTTCCTATAAAAGAAGCACTTACCTTTGATGATGTAACTTTAATTCCTAAATATTCAGACATTTTACCTTCTCAAGTAGACACAAGTATAAAATTAACTAAAAACCTAAAATTAAAGATTCCCTTACTATCATCAGCAATGGATACTGTAACGGAAAGTAAAATGGCAATAGCGATTGGAAAAATTGGAGGAATAGGAATTATCCATCGAAATTTAGATATTAAAAAACAAGTTCAAGAAATAAAAAAAGTTAAAAAACAAAAGTTACTAGTTGGTGCAGCTGTAGGGGCAGGACCAAATGAATTTAAAAGAGCTGAAGCAATTTTAAAAGAAGGTATAGATATGATTGTAGTAGATACTGCCCATGGCCATACTAAAAAAGTTTCAGAAATAATAAAATTTATAAAAAAGAAAAAAAATAAGAAAACTGCTCTTTGTGCAGGAAATATTGCAACAGCAGAAGCTGCTAAATTTTTAAATAAATTAGGAGTAGATATTATTAAAGTTGGAATAGGACCTGGTTCGATTTGCACTACAAGATTAGTAGCGGGCATAGGGGTTCCTCAGTTAAGTGCAATTTTAAATGTTAGAAATGGGGTTAAAAATAAGAATATTAAAATAATATCTGATGGTGGTATAAAATATTCAGGAGACTTAGCAAAAGCTTTTGCCGCTGGTGCTGATGCAGTAATGGTTGGATCATTGTTTGCTGGTACTGATGAAGCACCAGGAAAGTTGATTAAAAAAAATGGAAAATTATTTAAAAGTTTTAGGGGAATGGGGTCAGTGGGAGCAATGAACAAAGGTTCTGCAGATAGATATTTTCAACTAAAACAAAAAGATATGTCCAAATATGTTCCAGAAGGTGTTGAGGGTCTTGCTAAGTATAAAGGTAAGGTTGGAAAAGTAATTTATAAATTAATAGGTGGTTTAAGATCGTCAATGGGCTATCTTGGATCAAAACAAATTAAATATCTTAGAAAAAAACCAAAATTTGTTAAAATCACTAAAGCTGGATTTTATGAAAGTATGGTTCATAACGTTGATATAATCAAAGATGAGAATAAATATTAATGAATAAAATATTTAAATTCACAGTGTCCTTAATTACATGCATGTGTATTTATACTTATGCGATTGGTAGTGAAAAATATTTTGATAAGGGCTTAGAATTATATAAAAATAAAAAATATGATGATGCAAAATTTATGTTTGAAAGAAGCATTGTTTTTAATCCCAAAGACTCAAAATCATATTTATATTTAGCAAAAATTTACAATTATAAAGAGGATCTAATAAAAGAGGAAAAAAATTTAGATGCCACACTATTGATTGAACCTAGTAATGAGGAAGCAATATTAATGTTAATGAAAATAAGTTTAGAAAAATCTAACTATTCAAAAGTGAAAGATTTGTCAAAGACATTTACTCAAGTGTGTAAAAATTTGTGTAAAGAAAATAAAAAAATTCTAGAGACTCTTGCAAATATAGAACCAAAAAATGAGTCTTGATCAAAGTTTAAATAAGATCTTAATAATTGATTTTGGATCACAATTCACACAATTGATAGCAAGAAGAATAAGAGAGCTAGGTGTTTTTTGTGAAATAGTAAGCCATAAAAAAATTAAAGAAAATGATATTGATATTTATGTCAAAGGTATAATTTTATCAGGCGGACCGTTGAATGTTTATCAAATAAAAAGATATTCTTTTGATCAGAAAATAATTGGAAAGGAAATACCAGTTTTGGGTATTTGTTTTGGACATCAGATTCTTTCAAAGTTAAATGGAGGTAAAGTAAAACAATCAAAACATAGAGAATTTGGATTAGCTAATATTTTTAAAAAAAATAATAGTCTTTTAACAAAAGAAATTTTTAAAAATAAAAAAAAGATTAAGGTTTGGATGAGCCATGCTGACCAGGTTTCAAAATTACCCAAAGGTTTTAGAGTTGTTGCATCAAGCCAGAACTCAAAATTTGCAATTGTTGAAGATAAAACAAAAAAATTTTATGGAGTACAATTTCATCCAGAAGTAACTCATACAGAAAATGGAAAAAAAATTATTAGTAATTTTTTATTTCTAATATGTAACATAAAAAAAAATTGGTCTTCAAAAGACCAAAAATTAAAATTAATTGAGGAAATAAGAGATCAAGTAGGAAATGATAAAGTTATTTGTGCACTTTCGGGTGGAGTTGATAGTAGTGTTGTTGCACAACTATTAAATAAAGCTATTGGTAAAAAACTGTATTGTATTTTTGTAAACACAGGACTTTTAAGAAAAAATGAAGAGAAACAAGTTGTAAAAACATTTAGAAAGCTACTAAAGATAAATTTGATTTATGTAAATGCTGAGAAAGAATTTTTAAAAAAATTAACAAATGTTTCAGATCCAGAAAAAAAAAGAAAAATAATTGGGAATTTGTTTATTAAAATCTTTGAACGTTATGCTAAAAAAATTAAGAATGTGAAGTTTTTAGCCCAAGGAACACTTTACCCTGACTTGATTGAGAGCAAATCTGTTACTGGAAGTCAAACTTCAAAGATTAAATCTCATCATAATGTTGGTGGATTACCAAAAAAGATGAAACTTAAACTTATAGAACCATTAAAGTTTCTATTTAAGGATGAGGTAAGAAAATTAGGATTAGAATTGAATTTGAGTAAAGAAATAATATCCAGACATCCTTTTCCAGGACCAGGCTTAGCAATTAGAATGCCAGGCTTAATTACAAGAGAAAAAATTAATATTTTAAAAGATGCAGACCATTATTTTATTCAATCATTAAGAGAACACAATTTATATAATAAAATCTGGCAAGCTTATGCGGCCTTACTTCCAGTGAAAACAGTAGGAGTGATGGGAGATAATAGAACTTACGAGTATTTGTGTTTACTAAGAGCAATTACCTCTGAAGATGGTATGACCGCAGATTTTTACGAATTTAAGAAAACATTTATTCAAGAGATCTCAAATAAAATTGTGAATAGCATTAGAGGAATTAATAGAGTAGTTTATGACATAACCTCAAAACCTCCTAGCACTATTGAGCTAGAATAAGATGAATAAAAAGATTAGAAAAATTTTAAAAAAGAAAAATAAATCAAAAATTATTTGTTTAACATCATATTCTAAAAATATTGCTGCAATCTTAGATAACCATTGTGATTTGGTGTTAGTAGGAGACTCTCTTGGTTCTGTTCTTTACAATTATAAATCTACTAGAGAAGTAACATTGGAAACAATGATTAATCACTCAAAGAGTGTAAGACAAGGTGTTAAAAAAGCTTTAATGGTGGTTGATATGCCTCATAATACATATCGGTCTCCTAAAGAAGCTTTGAAGAATGCTAAGTTAGTAATGAAAAAAACTTATTGTGATGCTGTAAAACTAGAAGGTGGAAAAAAAATTATTCCAATGGTTAGAATTTTGATTAAAAATAAAATCCCGGTGATGGGACATTTGGGTATTTTACCACAAACTGAAAAAAAATTTACATTTAAGGGAAAAAGATTTGATGAGAGAAAAAAAATTTTAAATGAAGCTAAATTGTTAGATGATGCTGGTGTTTTTTCAATTGTTTTAGAATGTATCGAAACAAAATTATCAAAAAAAATTACCAATCAAATAAAAGCTCCAACAATTGGGATTGGCTCTTCATCAAATTGTGATGGGCAAGTATTAGTAATTGATGATCTAATTGGTTTAAGTCAAACTAAATTTAAATTTGTCAAAAAGTATACTAATGTTACTAAAATCATTAATAAAGCAGTCAATAAATTCAAATTGGAAGTAAAGAAAAAACAATTTCCCAAGAAAAAACATTCATTTAATATTTAAATAATGAATGATTGACTATTTTATTTTGTGAAGCAAAAAAACAGAACTAATAACAATTACTCCACCCACCATAAACAAAGCAGTCGGCACCTCACCAAATATTAAAAAACTTAAAGCTATACCAAATATTGGAAACAATGAATATGAAGGAAAGATTTGTCCCACAGTATAAAATTTGTAAAGATAAAACATCATTAGATGAGCTCCTAAAGAAACAACGATTGCTTGATAAGATATCAAGATCCAAGAACTTTGACTTATAGATTTAATAGTTAAAATGGTATTACCTTCTATTAAAGATGATAAGAATAATAAAATAATAAAACCAAATAAACCAGTGAATGCATTAGTTAAACTAATATCTAAATTTCTTAATTGTCTTGAAAAAACTTGAGCAAAAGCAAAAGCCAATGCCATTAAACTTGCATAAAATAACCCTAAAAAATTATCAACTAATTTTGGATCAAAAAATATTATCAACACTCCTATAAAAGCAGAAAATATAAAAAACCATTTTTTTGGACTTATGTTTTCATTTAACATGAAAGCACTAGCAAGAATTCCAAAAGGTATTGCTAACTGAGAACCTACAATCACAGGTGAGATTATAGAAGAATAGTATAATGCAAGAGTCATAAATACATAAACCATAACGCCCATTGAGATTGAAAAGGCTATCAGCGAAGGTATGTATTTCTTTTCTGGTATTTTGAATTTCCAAAAAGGAATTAATATTAACAATACTAATCCCATTCTTAGTGACGCCATGAGAATTGGCGGAACAGAGTCATTTAAAACTAATTTAGTAAAAGGAAAAGCACTCCCATGTGCCACTGCAATAAATATTAAAATTAATAAATGTTTTAAAGGCAAAATTTAACCCATCGTGAATGGGTCAGTCATTGGTTTATCTGACGAATTATACCATGTAGTCTTTATTCTTGTGTACTCTTTAATAGATTCAATTCCTGCTTCTTTACCGTAACCACTATCTTTAATACCACCAAATGGAGCCATTGGAGAAATTAATCTATAAGTATTTATAAAAACTATTCCAGCACGTATAGCTTTAGATACTCTCAATCCACGTGCAAAGTTTGAAGTATAAACTCCAGATGAAAGTCCATATTTATTATCGTTCATTTTATTTATTACTTCATTTTCTTTGTCAAATTTCATAACTGATAATATTGGGCCAAATAATTCATTTTCTGCAACTGGTAAATTATGATTTTCACACTCTATAATGGTAGCAGGAAAGTAATAACCTTTGTTTGAGATCGAGGATCTTTTTCCGCCACATTTAATTTTTCCACCCTGTTCAAGAGTAGCTTTGATATTTTTTTCTATATTATCTAATTGTTTAAAACTGTTTAATGGTCCCATTTGAGTATCTTTTTCCATCGGGCCACCTAATTTTATTTTTTCAGCTTTAGAAACTAATTTTTTTAAAAATTCATCATAAATATTAGATTGTAAATAAAGTCTTGATCCTGCAATACAACTTTGGCCACTTGCTCCAAAAATTCCAGCAGTTATTCCATTTAAAGCATTTTCTTGATCAGCATCATCAAAAACCACTACTGGACTTTTGCCACCAAGTTCTAAACTTACTTGAGATAAATTTTCTGCAGAATTTTTTACAATATGTTTCGCAGTTTCCGGCCCACCAGTGAATGCTATTCTTTCTACAAGGTTGTGTGTAGTTAAAGCCTTACCACAAGGCTCACCTAAACCAGTAATTATATTAATTACTCCTTTTGGTAATCCAGTTTTATCAATTAATTTTGCAAACTCTAAAAGAGTTACAGGTGCAAGTTCAGATGCTTTAATCACAACAGTATTTCCCATAGCAAGAGCTGGTGCGAGTTTGACAGCTGTTAGTAGCATTTGAGAATTCCAGGGAATTATTGCAGCCACAACACCTATAGGAATTCTTGTTGTTGTAACTTGCATATCAGGTTTATCTATGGGGACAACAGTGCCTTCTACTTTGTCAGCTAAACCTGCAAAGTAATCATAATATTCTGCGATATAATTAGCTTGTGTTTTAGTCTCTCTGTAAAGTTTACCAGTGTCAATAGTTTCTATTTTTCCAAGATGTTCTGCATTAGCTCTTAGTTGATCAGCTATTAATTTTAAATACTTTGCTCTTTCTCTTGGATGCAGCATAGACCAATTATTTTCAAAAGCTTTTTGAGCTGATTGAACAGCTTTATCTACATCTTTTTCATTAGCCTCAGGAACAGTTGCCCAAACTTCATTATTTTCAGGATTCAATGTTTCAATTTTTTTTCCAGAGGATGAATCTACCCATTCACCATTTATATACATTTTAAAATCTTGAATTTTTGACATTTAATTATTAATAAAATTTTTAATATTCATATTAACATCATCTACACATTCTATACTACAAAGATGTTTTCCATTTTTAATTTCAATATAAGTAGAATTAACAAGGTCTTTTACTAGTTCTTTGGACATTGCTGGAGTAGAGCCAACATCATCTGAACCAGTCATTACCAAAGTTTTTCTATCTATTTTTTTTATAGTTTCAAAATTATCATAATGATTAGCAAATAACTCATAAGCTTTGAGAAAGTTTTTATGATCTTTTGGTTCTTTATTTAAGATTTTCATAAACAAATCATAAGTTTTTGGATTATCTTCGAGGTATTTATCACTAAACCATCTTTTTAAAGCTTGTTTAGATATTGGTTTATTTAATTTTGCTTGATTATATCTATCTAATACAAGTGATCTCTCCTCATCTGATCTTTTATAAGTAGTGCCAATTAATATAAGTTTTTCGACTTTTTTTTGAAAATGAGATGAAAAGTCCAATGCAATCAAAGAGCCTAAAGAAAAACCTACAAGATTTATTTTTTCAATTCCCAAATGATCTAAAATTTCTAAAAGTTGATTAGAAAAATCCTTAAGACTAAGTTTATCTTTATCACATGGTGTTTTTCCATGTCCTAATAAATCATAAGTTAGAGTTGAATATTCATTTAAGTAATTGGTTTGATAATCCCACATTTGATGATCGAGGCCTACCCCATGGATAAATACAATAGGTACAGAATTTTTTTTATTAAAAAAATAATAATTTTGATTTGGATCAAAATTTTGGGGCATTAGATTATTTGGGATCTAATCCCATTTCTTTCATATCTTGATAACGATCTCCAGTTCTAGCATGAGCTCTTCCACTTGAAGCACCACCAATTGCAATTACAATTTCATCATCAAAAGGAGCATCATGAATAGTAAATTCGTGAGTTAAATAATATTGTCTTAAACCAGAGTCCGTTTTGTGCATCATTGGGATAGATATTTTAGATCCTGCAGGCCCTCTTGTATTTGTAAAACTTAAATACGAAGTACCACCAACAGCATCTCTAAATTTGTTTCCAAATCTTAAAGTATGAATAAAAGCTGATGCATGTTCTATTTCACCATTCAATCCTACAGTGCCAGCTTTTCCATAAGCTAAAATTTTTTCAGGTGATCCAATTTCTTTTATTAATTCTGGTACCAATATGTCACCAAGTTTTGGAGCTAAATCTAAAATGATTGGTTTTAAATCTTCTACAAATCCTTGTCCAGCCCAAGGGTTTTTAAGAACAGCTGCCACTGAAACCATCAAAACTGGTTCTTTGGCATCTTTCCCGCCCTCAATAAAAGTTTTATCTACGAATTTTGTAAACTTCCTTAATTCAAGTTTCACTAACTGGCTTTCTCTATATCGTCGTTATCAAAATTAATTTTAGGTATCACTTCATCATTGAACAGTTTTATACTTCTCATACAAGCTTTATGATCAATTCCTGGAAAGTTTGACCAAACTTGTAAGTTTTGTAAGTTTAATTCTGATTTCAATTCATTAATTTTATTAACTACATATTCAGGAGTACCAAATAATAAATTTCTTTTATGTAAGAAATCATAATTTAGAAGATCTAATTTATGCTTTGTTTCTGGCAATTCTTCACCTGGATCCATATGATTTCCTAAACCTCTCCAATGGCAAACCCATCTCATATAATTTATAATGTGTTCTCCAGCTAATTTTTCTGCTTCTTCCATTGTTTCTGCAACAAACATATCCCTAACTAAAGAAATTCCTTCTCCTAACGCAACATCTCTATTTTCTGCTTTGGATTTTGCATCTCTATATATCTCAAACCTTTTCTTTAAAGCTTTTACAGTAGGTATCCACATTATAGTATTAAGACCATTTTGTGCTGCCCATTCAATTGATCTTGCACCATCTACCACCTGCCAAATTGGAGGATGAGGCGCTTGTTTTGGTTTTGGAACAATACTTATTTTTTTAATTTCATTTGTTTTTGTATCTAAAAACTTTTCACTTGGTGGACTCATATCATGTTGCCAAACAAAATTTGGTGACGGATAAGTATAAAATTCACCTTTGTGACTAAAAAATTCCTCAG
>CACKZI010000006.1 GCA_902604605.1 uncultured Pelagibacteraceae bacterium
CACCAATCAAATATCCAGCTCCAACCACCAAAACAATTGTAGCAACTGCAGGCATCCTTAAATACAAAGCTCTCATTGGTTGAAGCACCTCAACTATTAACCAGGTATTAAAAGCTTTAATATAAATAAAGAATGTATCAAAGATCCAGTCTACCCCTTTATTCCAAAAATCTGCTGTTGATATTCCTTTATTATGAGGAACTTCAAAAAAAATAATTGTATCCTTCCTTAAAATAAAAAGAGCCAAAATAAGCGAAGATTATCCCAAATAATACAGCCAATCCAAAAAATATTGAATTTTTATTACGTTGATAAAATGTTAAATTTCCAAAATAATCTATTTGTTTATTAGCCCAAGCTAAAGACATCTTGTCTAACAATATTGCAATTAAACTAATGCATAATCCTGCTTCTAATGCCAATCCAATATTCAGCTGATTTAATGCTAGTAATAAATTAAATCCTAATCCTTTTGCTCCAATGAAGGCTGAAATAACTGCCATAGAAAAACACACCATAATAACTTGGTTTACCCCTATTAAAATATCTCTTCTAGCAGTTGGAATTAAAACTTTAGACATTAATTGCCAATTATTACAACCACTCATTCGACCTGCTTCAATAACTTCTGGAGGTACAGCTCTTAAACCCAATAAAGTTAATAGTATCATAGGTGGAACTGCTACAATCATAGTTATAATTACGGCAGCATGATCACCAACTCCGAATAGAACAAGTGCAGGAACCAACACAGCGTACTGTGGCATTGTCTGCATCACTAAAAGAATTGGATACAAGGCTTTTTCAACACGTTTGCTTTTAAAAGCTGCTATTCCTAGGCCTAAACCAAAAATAAAAGATAGTGGTGCAGCTACTAATATAAAAGAAAGAGTTTGCATAGATGGTTTCCATTGACCAAATATTGAAATATAAGTCATTACTAAGCCAGCAAATATTGCCAAACCTTTACCACTTAATTTATATGCTAATATTGCTGAACCAGCGGCAACAATAGTCCACGGTAATCCTGGAAGTTCTGCCCAAGGATTAGCATCAATCCAATCCCAACTTGAAAACGCAACAATAGTTTCTAAACCACCTAGAAGTGTTTCTCTTATTAACTGAATTAAAAAAGTCATAAAAGCAGTCAAATTTCGAGTAATTTGTAAAACTACAGGACGACTTTTAAATTCTTGGGTATCCTCATTCCAAACTTCAATTGGCATCCATTCATTCATCAAAAAAAATAAGGAATCATTTATCCAAATAGGTAACCACCCAAGTAATGGAGGTAATCTCCAAAAGACATCAAATGCATAATATCTAACTTCTTTTCCTAAGAAAATATAACTACTTTGATTGGGATCTTTAATAAACTCAGCTTGGCCTCTAATAAATTTATATGTTTCAGGAACTTCTATTGCAAAACATAAAGCAAAAAATACAGCTAATAAAAATAACCATGGAAATAATTTTGGATATTTCTTTAAAAGTTCCATAATTTAATTATTTTTTTTTCTTCCTCCAAAAACTGTATTTATTATTTTTGTTGGATTAATAGAGCCAACAATTTTATTGTTTGCATCTATCACGGCTACAGATTTTTCTTGGGTAAGAATATTTTCAGCAACATTTTCTATAGTTTCATCTTTTAAAACTTTTAAATTACCTAAATCATTAGTTGATTTATCCATTACGTCTTCTATTAATAAAACTTTTTCTCTAGGGACTTCCTCTGTAAATTTTCTTACATATTCTGTTGCCGGATTTAAAACAATATTGGCAGGTGTATCTAATTGTTCAATAATACCATCTTTCATAATCGCAATACGATCAGCAAGTTTTAAAGCTTCATCAAAATCATGTGTGATAAACATAATTGTTTTTTGCAACTTTTCCTGAAGTCTTAAGAATTCATCTTGCATTTCTTTTCTAATTAAAGGATCTAAGGCAGAAAAAGGTTCATCCAAAAACCAAATATCAGGTTCAACAGCTAATGATCTGGCAATACCTACTCGCTGTTGTTGTCCTCCAGAAAGTTCTCTGGGAAAATAATTTTCTCTTCCCTCAAGTCCTACTAATTTGACCATATCCATAGCCTTACTAATGCTATCTTCAGTCTTAATTCCCTTAATTTGAAGTGGAAAAGCAATATTTTCTACAACTGTTTTGTGGGGAAGTAGAGCAAAACTTTGAAAGACCATTCCCATTTTATTTCTTCTAAGGTCAATTAACTCTTTATTGTTTAGTTTTAGTAAATCTTGACCTTCTATAAAAATTTTTCCACCTGTTGCATCTGTTAATCTTGAAATACATCTTAATAGTGTTGATTTACCTGATCCTGATAAACCCATTACAACTAACATTTCTCCTTTTGAAACTTCAAAAGATGCATTATTGACTCCTACTATGCATCCCTTTTCTTGGAAAGTCTTAGCATCAACACTTCCATTTGCCTCTTTAAGCATTTTTTCTGAATTTGCTCCAAAAATTTTGTAAACATTTTCACATTTGATTACTGGTTCTGACATAAATTACTTATTAAGTTATATGAAATTTTGATAAAATAAAATCTATATAATTACTATTCCCCCTTAAAAATTTTTGATAAAGTAAACTCTAGTATCAATACCTGTACTTAAAAAACTTAATGCCTCGCCTGAAACCGTAACGGACTCATTAACTCCTACATTATCACCACTAACTGTAAAACCAGCAAAACACTTGTTTTTTTCTTTATCCCATTCAACAAATGTCTCATCAATTTTATTTCCATTAATTGTGTAAATTTCATGAGCTCTAAAATTTAGAAAATTTGCACCCATAATTGCTCTTTGAGGAATGAGTTTAGTCGCTTTACAAACTTGCTCGTAAACTTCATTTGTGAGTTTGTAATGATCTGAACCATCAAAAGTTACTAATATTCCTGAGGGAAGTTTTGATATTAATTCACTTAATTTTTTTTCTTGTTCAATTCTTTCCTCTTCTATTTTCATTTTTTTTACTAATTCGTCACCTTCTCCAAACATGATGTTCAAAACAAAGAAAGATGAAAGCACTACTATAACCAATATAGCTAAACCACTAAATTGTTTTATATGATCTGGTAATTCTTTTATTATATTTAAATAATTTTCTTTTGACATTAATCTAACAACTTTCCATTCTTCCAATTTCCTGACTTTTGAGTTCCATCAGACCATGTAAATGTTCCTTTTCCATTCATGAATCCTTTTGCCCACTCTCCATCATAAGTTGATCCATCAGGAAAAGTTAGAACACCTATTCCACTCCATTCACTGTTTTTAAATTCCCCTTTATAAATATATCCATTGGGCCAAGTTTCCACTCCTTGACCGTTTTTCTTTGTTCCAACCCATTCTCCTTCATAAGTAGTTTTATCTGTATACACCCATTTACCATAACCATTTTCACAGTTCCCTTCTTTACATCCTGTACTACGTGCAAAAGCATTTGAGGTGATTAACAAAGCTATAATTATGCTGAAGAGATATTTTTTCATAGTAGTAGTTTACACAAAATTAATTAAAAAAAAATCAGACTTTTTCGTCATGTTTATTACACAAATAAAAAGTTATATCCTTTTCAGATTTTTCACTTTTTATATTTCTTGTGATTTCATGAATTAATTCACCAGATTTTCTATCAATAATACCTGACTCGGAATAGTTATTTTTTTGATCTATAGATTTAAATAAAACTATATCTTTATTAACAACTTTAACATCTAATTTTTTGGAGTCAGAAAGAAATGGCGTCAGGCCATTAATTAAAAGAGTTTCAGGTTTTTTTGATTGAATCTCAAATTTTTCTAACCCTTTTTCACTCAAATCTTTAGCCAAAAATGTTTGATAATTATATTCTGAGTTTTTAATTATTTTTTTTTCTAAATCACAAATAAATTTAAGATCTATATTTTCTTGAATATTAATATCTTGGGCCAATAAAAAATTGGAAATCAATAAACTAAAAAATATTACTAAAAAATGTTTTGTCATTGTATTAAAAAAAAATCTCCCCCAACTAAGTTGGGAGAGACTCAAAATTAAAAAGCTCTATCCTTATTTAGTAAAAGCTTTCCAAACTTTTTTATTCTTTTTTAACCATGCTTTTGCAGCATCTTCGTGAGTCATTTTATCAACGTCAACTAAAGCTGCCATCGCACCAATTTGACTTGTTGAGAATGACATTTTTTTAAACGCTGCTGCTGCTGCAGGATGAGTTTTTGGAAAATCAGCGTTAACTGCTTTTTTCAAATAACCATCTGGTGAACCACATTTTCCGTCACCACCATCTTCTGGTCTACAACCAGCAGTGTATGGAGGAAAGTCGATAAATGTAAAACCAGCACCATCTGTAAAGTTTGGTGTCCAGTTAAAGATGATTGTTCCTCTTCCTTCTTTTTCAGCTGCTTTTAACTCTGCCCAAAGTGCATCGGCACTTCCTGCAAATTTAACCATCCATAGATCTCCTAATCCAAGAGCGTCAACTCTTTGAGGGATTAAGTCACCATGCCATGTTTGTGGTCCTTCTAGCATTCTTCCTTTACCACCAGAATCTGGAGTAACAAAGTTTTTTGCACAGTCAGGATTTTTTAAAGCAGTCCAGTCTGGTAGACCTGGGCATAATCCTTTATCAGCAACCCAGTTTGGATATCCCATATCCTCAAGAGTTCTAGCCTCATGATCTCCCCAATCTAACAAACCACCTTTATCTAATGCTGTTGTAAACGATTTACCAAAAGCAGATTCCCACACTTCATGTGAAATACTCACGTCACCAATTCTAATTGACTCGTAAACTGCTTGAGAGTCAGCATTAACGTATTTTACGTTGTTTCCCATGCTTTCGAAAATTCCACCAATAACATAAGCCATCACAATTTGACTTGACCAGTTGTGAGTTGGAATAACGATAGGTTTTTTACTATCTGCAGCATTTGAAATTCCAGCAAAACTTACTACTGAAATTATCATTGCAGATATTAATGATATTATTTTTCGCATTTATTCCCCTTTCTTAATATTAAGTGATGTTAGTATGTGCCTAAGTAAAATGATAGTCAACAACTAGATATTTATATAATATAAAAATAAATTATAAAAATGTCACAAACTACTTTAGATATAAAAGAACCTGGGCTAAATTCATTACCACCTGGGGTTGAAAGATATGTTGTTGAGGGTGGTGGTTTAACTGGAATTCAAATTTTACCTGATGATGAAATAGAAATTTTAAATAATGAAGGTAATCAAGTTTGTGAAATTTCAGTATTTAATAAAGATGGTAAATCCGAACTTGCTATCCTAAATTTAAAAGAAGTTAAAGATAGTTCTGAAATAAAAAAAATCCTTTTTAAAAAGGACGAAACATCTTTGCAAGCTTTACTTCAATTAAAAAAAAGAAATTTGAATATTGAAAAATCTAAATCATCAATAGTTTTTGATACAAGAACAAAAGCTGGTGAAAAAGTTAAGTTTAAATCAAAAGACAAATGTTATTGTATCTTTGCTGCACCAGGAAACAGAATGATGGTACATGAACAAAATCCATCAACTGAACTTACAATAACAATCAAAAGATCAATAATAAAAGAGGATAAAGAGTTTTCATTAATTCCAGATCCTGTTTATGATCCCTCAAACGAAATAAACATTGCGAGAACAACTGCAAATTCTTACCAAGTTAAAGAAGGTGATTATATTCAGGTAATTACTCCCACTGGTAGGCAGTGTTCTGATTTTGTTGCTTACGATACCTCAAAACTAGATAAGGGAAAAGAAAATGGATTGGATTGGCAAACAACAAGAACTTTCATGGGTCATACTTTTCCAGGGCCAGGTTTGTTTTCAAAGTTTTATGATGTAGATCATGAACCTCTTGTTGAAGTAGTAAGAGATACAGTTGGAATTCATGATACATTTAATTTAGCTTGTACTTCCAAATATTATGAGGATGCAGGGTATTTTGGACATGCAAACTGCTCTGATAATTTAAATGATGTTATGGAAAAATATGGTGTTCAGAAAAAAAAAGGTTGGCACGCAATAAACTTATTTTTTAACACTTCTGCAGGTGGTCTAAACTCCGTATTATCAGATGAGTCATTTGCAAGACCTGGAGATTACGTAATTTTCAAAGCATTAAAGGATCTTACTTGTGGTACTACTGCTTGTCCAAGTGATATTGATAGCTGTAATGGATGGAATCCGACTGATATATTTGTTAGAACTTATGATAAAAAAAAAGAATTTACTAAATCTTTTGCTTTTAGAATGAAAACTGACTCAGAAAAAAAACTTACTAGAAATACAGGCTTCTATGAGAGGACATCTAAGTTAACAAGAAACTTTGTTGATGCTCGAGGGTTTTGGCTTCCAAATGATTATACTAAGCATGGTGTTATTAATGAATATACAGCATGTAGAGAAAAAGCTGTTGTAATTGATTTATCTTCATTGAGAAAATTTGAAATTATAGGGCCTGATGCAGAAGAGTTAATGAACTATACATTAACAAGGAATATCAAAAAACTCTCTGTTGGACAGATTGTTTATTCGGCAATGTGTTATGAGAATGGCACAATGTTTGATGATGGTACTCTTTTAAGATTGAGCGAAACAGGCTTTAGATGGGTATGTGGAGATGAATATGCTGGGGAATGGCTAAAAGAACAAGCACAGAAAAAGAAATTTAAAGTCATTATCAAAAATTCAACTGATCAAATTAATAATATTTCAGTTCAAGGACCTAATAGTAGAAAAATTTTAGAAAAAATAATTTTTACACCACCAACACAGCCAACAATTTCTGAACTTCAATGGTTTAGATTTACTATTTGTAGATTAGAAGAATTAAACGGAATTCCTTTAATCGTTTCAAGAACAGGTTATACGGGTGAACTAGGATATGAGGTTTGGTGCCACCCTGATCATGCACCACAAGTTTGGGACAAAGTAACAGAGGCAGGTAAAAATGATGGTCTAATACCCGCAGGATTTGGAGCATTGGATTTGTTAAGAATTGAATCAGGTTTAGTATTATTTGGAAACGAGTTTGATGGACAACAAGACCCTTTCGAAGCTGGTATAGGTTTTGCTGTTCCACTAAAAACAAAAACTGATGAATTTATTGGTAAAGAAAATTTAATTAAAAGAAAAGAAAATCCACAAAAAAAATTAGTTGGTCTTAATTTAATTGGTAAAGAAAAAGCTAATCATGGAGATTGTGTTCACATTGGTAGAGCTCAAGTTGGCATTATAACTAGTGCATGCCTATCCCCTACTTTAGGAAAAAATATAGCTTTATGTAGAATTGATATTGGACATTCAGAAATAGGCACTGATGTTGAAATTGGAAAAATTGACGGACATCAAAAAAGAATTCCGGCTAAAATAGTTGGCTTTCCTCACTATGATCCTCAAAAAACTCGCGTTAGATCTTAATGGCTAAAACTACAAAAGATTTATTAGAGTTTTGGGAAGATCAAATGAAACTTTCACATATGTCTAGTAATTATTTTTTTAGAAAATCGCCTTCTCATTACCATATGATGCTTTTAGTAATGCATGCATTTAAGTATGAAGAAAATTTAACAGTAGAAGAGTTAAAAACGAAACTATTTAAAACATCTCGGCCAAAATCAGCCTTAATGATAAATGAGGCGTGTGAAAAGGGATTTTTTTTTCTTGAAAAAACATCAGGTGATCAAAGAAAAAAGCACATAAAACCTAGTGACTCTTTCATTAAGGAATTTAATCAATATCTTGAGACACTAAAAAATCTAAGCTTCTAAAATAACATAATTTTTTACTTATAATTTTTATATATATAAAAAATTATATATTTAACTTGTACGAAAAATAAAGTTTCAGTATGTCATTACCGACAAAAGCAAAGGTAGTAATAATTGGTGGAGGTATTCACGGATTAAGCACTGCTTGGAAATTATCCGAAACTTATAAAAATCCTGGAGATATTGTAGTTTTAGAAAAAAAGGACACTGCAGCAGGCGCAAGTGGAATTGCTTGTGGGGTAATTAGAAATAATTATTTCCAACCTGCAATGAGAGAGCTAATGGCTCATTCAGTTTCAGTTTGGGAAAGTGACCCTAAAGCATTCAAATATAATGCAGTTGGTTATTTACAAATATCACCTGAAGTAATGCATAAAGATGTTGCAACAATATATGAACAACAAAAAGCAATTGGTTATGATTCTGAATTTATTGAAGGTGAAAAAGATTGTATGAATTATATGAAGGGTATGTTTGATGACTGGCAAGCTCAAGGAATTACTTCTGTTCTTCATGAAAAAAAAGGTGGTTATGCATTTAACAAAGACTCTATAAAAGCACTTGAAAATAAATCCACTTCAAATGGTGTTCAAGTTATTAAAGGCGTAAAAGTTAATGGTTTTAAAAGAGGCAGTAACAGCAAAGCGGTAACTGGTGTTGAAACTAACCAAGGTACAATTGACTGCGAACAGGTAGTTATTGGAGCAGGACCTTGGGCAAGAGATTTTTGGAATATGCTTGAACTTCCAAAAACTGCAAATATTAAAGGTAAAGATGGTAAAATGCATACTACTGACATGTGGACATATTGGATGTTACAGGAAGGTGTAATTGGTGTTGAGCCAGATTTTTTAAAAATGAATAACGGTAAGGCGCCACCAGTAATTCACGTAGACTCTACCGCACCTTTATATTCTGATAAAACAAAAAAGTTAATTACAGATAAAATTTGGGGAATTTATTATAAACCAGATATCGAAGGCTTAGGTGTCCAAGGTGGTACTTCTCCTTACATCGTTGATAAACATTTTGATCAAGTAAATGTAGATCCTTATGGGATTGAATCACCAGAGTATCAAACTACTGAAGTATTTAATGATATGTGGTGTTCTGCTCTGGCTCATTGTCAAAAAAGATTTGAAGGTAAGTCTGATCTTTATAGAAAAGGTCCATCAGGTGGATTGGGATGTATGACACCAGACTCTTTCCCTATATTTGATAGATTTTTAGAGAATGTTTATATGATTGCTGATGCTAATCATGGTTATAAAATGATAGGTGTTGGTGAATTAGTAGCAAAAGAAATTTTAGGACAAGAAAGTGACTTGTTGAAACCATTTAGATTCAACCGATACGAGAAGGGCGAGCTTCACCCTACTTCGAACAGTCCGTTTCCTTGGAGTTAGTTTATCTAAGTAGACAGACGTTTTTTTTTCAGTTACCTTTTTGAACTAAAAATTCTTAATTGAGGAGACTATGACAGATCTAGAAAAACACGTAAACAAACCTGGTAGAGATAAACTTGTAAAACAAGTTAGAGCTAAAATAAATGAACTTGGTGTTGAGTATATTTTTTTTCAATTTATATCCGTAACAGGAAGGGTGGTCGGTAAAGGTATTCCTTCAGATCACTGGGAAAGAACTTGTGAAAAAGGATTTCAGTTAGTTTACGGTGCAACAGCAAACTTATTTTTAGATAGACATAACAATTACATTGGATACGGACCTGAAGCTAAAGAGCTTGTTGGGATCCCTGATCCTGAAACTTTTTGTCAATTACCTTGGGATAAAAAAGTTGGAAGAGTATTCGTTACTTGTTTTAGAAATAGAGAAGAAAGAGAAAACCCTGGTGGACATTTAACATCTGATTGTAGAGGTAATCTAAGAATAATTGCTGAAGAATTTAAGAAAAAACACGGTTATCAATTAAGAGTTGGTACTGAACCTGAGATGATGTGGTTAACAAAAAATCCAGATGGTACTCCTACAGGAAAAGGTTTTTCAAAACCTTATTGTTATCACATTGATCAATTTGAATCGTTAAGACCAGTATTTATGAAAGTTATGGAGTACGCTAGAGCAATGGGTTTTGATATGATTCAAGGAGATCATGAAGATGCTCCTGGACAATTAGAATTGAACTGGATGTATGATGATGTTTTAAGAAATGCAGATAGACTATCAACTTATAGACAAATCTGCGCACAGGTAGCTAGAGAGTTTAATTTAATTGCTTGTTTTATGACAAAACCATTTATGGGTGTTTCTGCAAGTGGTTGTCACACAAATATGTCTTTATGGACAGGTGGAAAAGATAAACTAAACAAACTAGGTCATAAGTCTGTTCCAGGGATGGATGAAGTATTTAGTTATGTTGAGGGAGGCACAAATACTTTTATGCCTGATACTAAAGATGTTCAATTACCTGGAAAAATAGGTTTAAAATCTATTGGTGGTGTTATGAAACATCTTCCAGCATTAACAGCTATTGGATCTTCTACAGTAAATTCATATAGAAGATTATGGGATCAAGGTTTTTGGGCACCAGTATACGCGGACTGGGGCTATCAAAATAGAACTTGTGGATTAAGAGTTTCTGCTCCAGGAAGATTTGAATATAGATCAGTAGACTCTATGCACAATCCATATTTAATGGGATCTGCTTTATTAAAAGCTTTTGATGATGGTCTAACAAATAATATCGATCCAGGAAAACCAGAGTCTAGAAATATCTATGAGGCTCAAAAAGCTGGAAAAGATGTTAAAAAATTGCCTTTAAGTTTAGGTGAAGCGCTTGAAAGATTATCTGAAGACAAAGTTATTCAATCAGCAATGCCTGATGAAATGTATAAAATATTTCATTGGTATAAAAATGATGAATGGGAAAAATTTTTAGGAGCAACTACTCAATGGGATCTAGATACCTATCTGGATTGTCTACCGTAAATTTTAAAATTAGAGAGAGGAAAAGATATGTGCGGAATAGCGGGATTAATACATAGAGGCAAATCATCTAAAGTTGGACATGAATTGCAAGGAATGTTGCAAGCTTTAAAACATAGAGGGGAAGACTCTACAGGTTATGCACTTTATGGGGACACTGATGGTAAAAATTTCATTATGAGATTTAAAGTTGGTGAAAACGTAGGTGAAGGAAGCACGTCTGTTGCTGAGGACGTGTCTGTTTATGATGAGAGAAAAAAAATCGTAGATAGCTACCTTTCTGAAATGGGTGCAAAAATTATTAAAGAAGAAAGAATACTTCCATATTCCCTTAGATATGAAATTCAATATGATAAAAAAGATTTATTAGAATTTTCCCAAAAAATAGAAAGTATCCCTGGTGTTGAAATACTCTCCATGGGTAAATCATTAGAAGTAATCAAAGATCTTGGAAATGCAAAAATGGTTTGTGATAGATACAATCTTGACAAACTTGTTGGTACACATGCAATTGGGCATGCTAGAATGGCAACAGAGTCAGGAGTAGATATTAAATCTGCCCATCCTTTTTGGGGGTACCCTTTTAGTGATGTGTCAGTCGTACATAATGGTCAATTAACAAATTATTGGAATAATAGAAGAGCTTTAGAAAATAAAGGAATGAGATTTATGTCTGAGTGTGACTCAGAATTAATTGCTGTTTATATTGCTCAAAAGATGAGAGAAGGTGCTAGTTTAGAAGAAGGTATGAAAGAGTCATTGTCAGGTTTAGATGGTGTTTTTACTTATTTCGTTGCAACAAAAGACTCTTTAGGTATGGCAAAAGATACTATGGCTGCAAAACCTTTAGTCCTTTATGAGTCGGATGATTTGGTGGCAATGGGATCAGAAGAAATAGCAATCAGATCAATCTTACCACAAGAGATTGATACTTATGATCCATTTGATGGGGAGGTTAAAGTATGGCAAATCTAAAAAATACTGAAAAGAAAACTAAATCCCAAGCAATGGGTATGCATACAGAAGTTCTAACAGGAAGAACTCAACAAAAATTTTTTAACCCAGATGAAGCTGAAAATTTCTATTACTTTGGAACTTATGATGTAGATTTTAATAAAAGAACAGATCTTGATGTAAAAGATATGTCTGCAGCAGAAGCTAACAAAAAGATAGATAGTTTAATGAGTGAAGGTTATGGAACAATTGTAATTAAAAATCCTCAAGGTAAACACAGCTTAGGTGTTGGTATTTTAAATAAATTAAATTTAATCTTTGAAGGCAGTTTGGGTTATTTTGGCATGGGATCATGTGATGGTCCTATTGTGAGAATCAATGGAAGAGTTGGTTGGTCATGTGCTGAAAACTTAATGGCAGGAAAAGTAGTAATTGAAAAAAATGCTGGATCTTGTTTTGGAGCTGCAATTAGAGGTGGAGATTTAATCTGTAAGGGTAGTGTTGGCGCTAGAACAGGTATTGACATGAAAGGTGGAACTATAATTATTGGTGGAGATGCTGGAGCATTTACCGGTTTCATGATGCAAAGAGGTAGAATAATCATTTTAGGTGATGTCGGAATTAACTTGGGTGACTCTATGTACGATGGGACAATTTTCGTAGGTGGAGAAGTTGGCTCATATGGTAGTGATGCTGTAGATGCTGAACTTACAAAAAGTGACCAAGATTGGCTTAAAAGAAAATTAAAAGTTGCCGAGATTGGTGAAAATTTTGATGTTAGTAAAATGAAGAAAATTGTAGCTGGTAAAAAACTTTGGAATTATGACAATTTAGAACCTACTGAGAAAAAAGGAGCAATCTAATGGCAAAAAGAAAAGTAAAGAAGAAATCAAATGGTAAGGGTGTTGGTGGAAAAGCAGATGTGCATGCTCATGAAGAGGGTAAGAGAAATAAAAGCTTACTTGGGCATAATGCTATTTTTACCCCTGAAGTAATAGACGATATTCATATTAAATCACAATTAGGTAGATACAGAATGCGTGGAATGGCGTTAATGAAAAAAATTCCTACTTTTGATGATTTGGTTTTCTTACCAGGTACTCTTACAAGATTTGTAATCGAAGGCTATAGAGAAAAATGTGAAACAAAAACTGTAATTGGTCCAAGATGTGAAAATCCAATTGAGTTAGATATTCCAGTCTATATCACTGGTATGAGTTTTGGCGCACTATCTTATGAAGCAAAAACTGCTTTAGCAAGAGGAGCAACAATGGCTGGAAGTGCAACATGTTCAGGTGAAGGTGGAATGATACCTGATGAAAGAAGATATTCTGAAAAATGGTACTATCAATGTATTCAGTCTAGATATGGATTTAATCCTCATCATGCTCAACTAGCAGATGGAATTGAAGTTTTTATTGGTCAAGGTCAAAAAGTTGGAATGGGTGGACATTTAATGGGGCAAAAAGTAACTGATCAAGTTGCTGAAATGAGATCGTTACCTTCAGGTATTGATCAAAGATCTCCTGCAAGACATCCTGATTGGTTAGGTCCAGATGATTTAGCTTTAAAGGTAGAAGAATTAAGACAATTAACAAAAAATAAAGTGCCTATTCAATTAAAATTAGGAGCATCAAAAGTTTATGATGATGTTCGTATGGCTGCAAAATGTGATCCAGACTCTATTTATCTAGATGGTATGGAAGGATCTACTGGTGCAGGTCCCCACATAGCTGCAGCAAACACGGGTATTCCAGGTATTGCCGCAATCAGAGAGGCAAGAAGAGCATTAGATGATGTAGGTAAAACTGGAAAAGTAACTTTAATTTATGCAGGTGGTGTTAGAGACGGTGCTGACATGGCAAAAGCTTTAGCTTTAGGTGCTGATGCAATTGCAATCGGAACTGGATCTATGATTGCATTAAATTGTAATAAAGATATTCCAGAAGCAAATTTTGAAAAAGAAATGGGTGTTAAAGCCGGTGAATGTTATCACTGCCACACTGGAAGATGTCCAGTTGGTGTTGCGACGCAAGATCCAAAATTAAGAGCAAGATTAAATCCAGACGATGCAGCGTTAAGAGTATATAATTACTTGCACTCAATGACTTTAGAAGCTCAATTATTAGCAAGAGCATGTGGTAAAACTAATATTCATTCTTTAGAGCCTGAAGATTTAGCTGCACTAACATCAGAGGCATCTGCTTTAGCTAAAGTACCCTTAGCAGGAACTAATTACACTGTTGGTGTAGATAACTTTCATAAAATATAAAGGTAACAATGGCTAAGAAAAAAACTAAAAAAGTAAAAAGTAATCACAAAAAAGAAAAGAAAATGAAGCTTGGTACTTTTAAAGAAACTGCTAGAGAAAAACTAATCGGTCAACATATTGGCTATAGATATGATGTTAATTTACTTCCTGATTATAAAAAGATAACACCATTTCTTAAAAAATACGTAGAAGCAATGGGATGGGACGATTTAAATTGGTTAGAAGATGTTCATATGGGTTATGAAGAAGGAAGACCGGCTGTATTTTGTAGAAATGCAAATGGTTGGGTAACAATTCCAAAATCTATTAAACTACCTGACAATCAACAAGATAGAGATATGATAGCAAGAGAGTTATTAGTTAAATTTCAAATGTCTCCCAAACATCCTCTTGTTGATCTAAAAAAAGCTTATCTAAAATTCTAGTAACACAATCTAAAGTTGATTTTTTTTTAAAAAACGATTGTCTGTATTAGGTTTTTTTTGACTGTTTCGTTTGTCACACCTCTCTAAATTTTATAGGGTTTTGAAAACTAAATAAGGAGAGAGAGAATATGACTGATCAGTTAGGTGCTCTTACAACTATATTTACTGAATTTTACTACTGGGTAACAGTGGTACTGATGTTTTTAATTCACGTCGGTTTCTGTATGTATGAAGTTGGAGCTTCTCGATACAAACACCATCAACATACTCTTATGAAAAATACAATGCTAATACCATTGGTAACAGTAACTTGGTTTTTCTTTGGTTGGTGGATATACTGGGCATTTCCAACAGGACCAGGAATTGCACCTTCAATAATGAACGAAAGTACAGCTCTTATCACTGATGAGAGTACTTTTAGTGCTAAATGGTACTTGGCTAACACAGAATATATGGCGATTAACTTAGGTGACCACATAAGTGGTGTATTCTGGGCTGCGTTTTTACTGTTCTCATGGACAGCTGCTTCTATTGTTTCAGGAGCAATCATTGAAAGAATTACAACATTTGCTTTTGGAATTTTAGCAATAGCAATTGGATCTGTATTTTGGACAATCGACGCTGCTTGGGGATGGCACTTTGATGGATGGATGCTTAAAATTTTAGGATACCATGATGCTTATGCATCAGGAGTAATTCACGCAATTGCGGGTGGATTTGCTTTAGGTGTTCTATGTGTTTTAGGACCTAGAATTGGTAAATTTTCATCAAGTGGTGAACCAAGAAACATAGGACCAAGAAATCCTTGGCTAGTTACAGTTGGATTATTTTTAATTTATACTGGTTTCTGGGGATTTTATGCAGCATGTAATATACCAATCTTTGACCTTGGACCCGAGTACGGGATGGAAGGTGTAACTTATTGGACAGCTACAAACATATACGTAACCCCTACTACACTTAGTGGTATTACTTTTAACTTCTTGATGTCATTATCTGGAGGATTATTAGCTGGTTATTGGATTGCTAAAGGTGATCCTTTCTGGACATACTCAAGTGGACTAGCAGGTGTTATCTGTGCTTCAGCTGGAAATGATTTATATCATCCAATTCAAGCAATGATCATTGGTATGATCGGTGTTGTGATTGCATATAAACTACATTATTGGGTTGAACGTAAGTTCAAAATCGATGATGCAGTTGGTGCAGTAGCAGTACATGGTTATGCTGGTTTTGTTGGTCTAGTAATTTGTGGTTTTGTCTTAAATGGTTATCCAGCATCTGGTTACAGTGTTGGTGCTATGTGGGATGGAACAACTTATGCATCAATCAATCCATTGGGGCAATTCTTAGGAGCAATAATAATGTTTGGTGTTCTAGGAATGTTACCAGGTTATGTAATAGCTAAAGTACTTCATGGAATGGGTAAATTAAGAATCCCACGAGATGTTGAAATAGCTGGACTTGACTATGAAATGATGGAATCTGCTAAGAAAGATGAAAGAGCAGTTTCATCCGCAACCAGGTAAAGGAGATAAAATATGGCTACAGTTACAAATTGGATCGATCACCTAAACAAACCTGCTGAGGAAGTTGCAGGTGCTGTTTATCCTGGTGCTGGATCAATGGAAACGACACTAGTTATTATTGGTATCGTTTTATGGTTAGGCTGGCATGTTTTGACTGCGAAATCTGAGAGTGATGAACTTGAAAGATTGTCTAGAAAAAGACATGGTGCTAATGATCATAAAAGCAATGTTACCGAATGGTAATTTAAAATAAAATTTGGGCGCTACTTAACTGTGGCGCCCTTTTTTAATATTTAATCAAAAAATGTCTAAAGAAAATAATAATGAAGAATTAAGACCAACTAAAATGCGTGGGGTTGCATTTCCTAAAGCAAAATATGGAGTTATTTTAGCAATAATCATAATTATTGTCGTTAATCTAATATATTATAAAGAAACAATTTTTTCTTTTTTAAAATAACTATGTTAATTTAATTTATGCCAAAAAACTTATTCAAAATTGCTAAAGAAAAAAAAATAAAATACTTCTTAATAAGTTTTGTAGACTTATTTGGAGTATTAAGATCAAAATTAGTCCCTACGAGAGCTATTAAAGAAATGCAAGAGGCAGGGGCTGGATTTGCAGGGTTTGCTGCATGGCTCGATATGTCTCCAGCTGACTCTGATATGTTTGGTATTCCAGATCCTGATAGTCTTATTCAATTACCCTGGAATAAAGAAGTGGGGTGGTTAGCATCAGATCTTTGGATGAATGGAAAACCTGTAGAGGCATCACCAAGAATAATGCTTAAAAACCAAATTAAAAAACTTAAAAAAAAAGGTCTTACGATGAAGTCTGGTGTAGAATGTGAATACTTTCTTATTTCGCCAGATGGAAATTCAATAGCTGATTTAAGAGATACTCAATCAAAGCCTTGTTATGATCAATCAGCATTAATGAGAAGGTACGATTTAATTAAAGAAATTTGTGATTGTATGATTGAAATGGGATGGGGTCCTTATCAAAATGATCACGAAGATGCTAATGGTCAATTTGAGATGAATTGGGATTATGATGATTGTTTATTAACTGCAGATAGACATACCTTTTTTAAATTTATGGTAAAAACTATTGCAGAAAAACATGGTTTAAGAGCTACTTTTATGCCCAAACCATTTGAAAATTTAACTGGAAATGGATGTCATGCGCATATTTCTGTTTGGGATGCAGGTAAAAATAAGTTTTTAGATAAATCAGATAAACTGGGCTTAAGTAAAATAGCTTATAATTTTCTAGGTGGTGTGATTAAAAACGCATCATCTTTATCAGCTTTTTTTAATCCTACAATTAATAGTTATCGAAGAATAAACGCTCCACCAACAAAATCTGGAGCATCATGGTCACCAAGTAGTATTTCTTACACAGGTAACAATAGAACTCATATGATTAGAATTCCTGATCCAGGTAGATTTGAATTAAGATTAATGGATGGTTCCGCTAATCCCTATTTGTTGCAAGCAAGTATTTTAGCTGCCGGTTTAGATGGATTGAAAAATAAAATTAGTCCAGGAAAACCGTTAAATTGTAATATGTACGAAGATCATGAAAAATATCCTGATCTGCCAAAACTTCCAGATGAATTAGATCAATCACTTGAAAAACTAAAAAATAATAAAGATATGAATGATGCATTTGGGAAAGATACAATTAACAGTTATATAAAGCTTAGAAATTCTGAAATTAAAGAATTCAAACGTAAAGAAAATTTCGATAAAACTAAAGCTATTACTAGGTGGGAACGAGATAATACGTTAGACTGTTAGACTATGACAATTTTATCTAACGGCCATTTGTGGAAACACAGTGAATTTATTGAAAATAAGAATTACTCCTTTGATAAAAATAAAATTTTTAATTCATTGTCAAAACAAGATATAGATCAGGCCTATCTGAGTATTTCCAGTTGGAAAGGATACTCTCCTACTCCACTAATTGAATTAGATAAACTATCAAAAGAATTAGGTCTTAATAAAATTTTTTATAAAGATGAAAGCAAGAGATTTGATCTTAAATCTTTCAAAGCACTTGGTGGAGCTTACGCAGTAGAAAAAGTTTCAAAAGGAAATAAAGACATTATAGTAGCAACTGCAACAGCAGGTAATCATGGTAGATCTGTTGCCTGGGGTGCTAAAAGACTTGGTCTTAAGTGTAAAATTTTTATTAGTGAATTTGTTAGTGACGCAAGAGGACAAGCAATGGCTGAACTTGGAGCCGATGTGGTAAAAGTCAAAGGCAATTATGAAAAATCATTGATTGAGTGTATTAAACAATCAACAGATAATAACTGGCAAATTGTTCAAGATGTAGCCTGGAAAGATTACATGATTGTTCCGAAATATACGATGGCAGGTTACACAGTTATGATGAAAGAGATAGTTGATCAAATTAACCAAAATAAAATTTCTCATATCATTTTACAAGCAGGTGTAGGTGGTATGGCAGGAGCAATGCTAGCAGGCATAACGAGATATCTTGATTATGTTCCGACTACTATGACTGTAGAGCCCGACAGTGCAGCTTGCGTTTTAGAAAGTATTAAAACAGGTAAAATAGAAAAAATTGATATTAAAAGAGAAAGTTTAATGGGAGGTATGTCGTGTGGGGAAGTATCATTGGTCCCATGGGAAATTTTAAAAGATTCTGTTAAATATTGTATTAGTTTACCAGATGATGATGTTGCAAAAACTATGAGGCTACTAGGAAATGCAAGTTTTAGTAAAAAAAAAATAATAGCAGGAGAAAATTCGGCACCTGGTGTAATTAGTTTAATTGCAAGTTGCGAAGAAGAAAAAATAAAAGATAAAATTGGATTAAATAAAGATTCAAATGTGATGTTAATTGGTTGTGAAGGGGATACAGACCAAGCAATGTATCAAAAACTAATTAATCAATAAAAAACTTAAATGAAAAAAATTTTTAAAAAAAAAATTGATAATCTTGATTTTTATAAAATTTTTAAACCAGAATTAACTCCAAAAAAAATGATGGAATTAGGTGTGTTTGGAGGAGCTTATTTTGGATTAGATGTAAAAGAATATCCAAAAACATGGTTTAAAAATGTAAAATTAAGTAAAACTTTTGATGTAAATCTAAACAGGTTCAAGATTGTTTCAGGGCTATCAAGAGAACATTGGATTGAAAAAGGGTGGATTTTCGAAGAAGATCCCCTTGGTTGGTTTCAGTGGTATTGCAGATTCACTAATGGGAGAAGAATTCCACAAATGGATGAAATTCAAATTAAAAGATGGAAAAATTTTAGAAGACATGTTCTCGCAATTGAGAAAAATTGCGAAAAAGGTGACCTTGGATGTAGAAGAAGACAAAGACAAGCAATTTTACAATGGGCTTATAATCCTTATAGATAAGTGAATATTAATCTCCTAAATAATGAAAAGTTATTTTTCTTAATTGAGGGGCTAAACGATGTTCAAAAAGATATAAAGCTTGCCAAGTTCCAAGAATAGGATCTCCATTTTTGATACTTAAAGTTATTTGATTGTTAATTAAAGAAGACTTTATATGAGCTGGCATATCATCTTTACCTTCGGTTGTATGAATATAAAGAGAATTATCCATTGGCACTAATTTATTAAAATAATTAATTAGATCTGTTTGTACATCTGGATCAGCATTTTCTTGTAGAATTAGTGACGCACTAGTATGTTGAATATTTAAATTTAAAATACCATTTTTAAAATTGTTTTTTTTTATCCAATTTATTACTTGATCTGTAAACTCATAAAGTTTTTGACCATTTGTATTTATTTTAAAATCAAAGAATTCTTGCTTCATATTCTAATTATGATTTATTGAGGTTAACTCGTATAATCGACTAACAGTTCTCTTGAATGGTTCTGCCAAACTTTTTGATGAATTAATTGATTTTAAATTCATTCTAGATGTAATCATCAAGGGAATTTTTTTCTCGTAAAGAATATCAATTAAAGTAATAAACCTTTGTTGTTGATTTGAGTTATCTTCATTAAAATCAGGTAAATCCTCAATGAGAAGAAAATCGCAAATATTTGCAATACCAATATAATCTTCAGAACCCAAATTTCTATTACATAATTCATTAAACTCAATTTTCATGATTCCATCAAAAAAATTTTTAATTTCTATTTTGCGTCCTTTTATCTCTAAAATTTTTGAAGATTTATTCTTATTTTTAGTAATTTTTCTTAAAAACTTATTAATTATGAAGTTAGTTGATTGATTAATTGGAGATAAAAACCTATCTAAACTTTTATTATTATCTAATCGATAATCATCTTCAATTAACAATTCTTTTTCAAAAGAATTTTTTTTTAAAATCTTTATAAATGGAATAAACTGATCTCTTTGCAGTCCATCTTTGTAAAGATCATTAATCTTTATATTTGATGTAAAAATTACTTTAATTTTTTCATCAAATATTTTTTTAAATAATTTACCTAAAATCATAGCATCTACAATATTGGTAACTTGAAATTCATCAAAATAAATTAATTGAGTTTTTTTACCTAAATCTTTCACAAATAATTCAATTTGATTACTTTTATTTTTGTTTTCAAAAATAAAATTATGAAATTTGATCATGAATTCATTAAAATGAAGCCTTAATTTTTTTTCCTTCAATTCTTTAAAGAAAAAATTTAATATCATTGTTTTACCAACACCTACATCACCAACTAGATAAAATCCAAGCTTGTTACTATTTTTTTTAAAAATTTTACTTAGTAAACTTTGATGAAAATTATTATTGTAATAAACTTTTAGATTATTGATTATATCTAGTTGATTTTGATTAATTTCGTATTTTTTATCTTTACAATAATCCAAGAAAAATTTTTTTAGATTCATCTTTTTGTTTTAAAGTCTATTCCATACTCTGATCTAGGACCTTTTCTAAATCCAAAGGGTCCAGATATAAAAATTGTCATTGGTTTTGTTCCTGGCTCTAAATCAACTCTATGAAAAGTATTTGCCGATCTAAAACCTATATAACCTGGCTTTCTCCAAAATTTACCATTTTTTGTTGTTTCCCAATAACCTCCCCTAAGTATTATTGTTATAAATGGACAAAGATGATTATGAACACCATCACCATGATCATCTGCTAACATTTCATGTATTAAAATGTTAAATGGAAACCACTTAGGTCTATTTCTAAATAAAACATAATATCTATTCATCCATGGTTTTGCTAAATCAAATCTAGGATGAGAAGGTCCTCTATCTAAAACAACCTTTTTTCGACCAATAAAATTCAAAAATTTTAAAAACATTAATTTAATTTAATAATTGAATCATTTTTAATTAAAAATAAATTTTTATTATGAATGAAGGGCTTAGAGATTTTTTCATTATCAATTTTTGAACTTGAAACTGTTTTTCCAGATAAAATATCTACAATCAGTAGTCTACCATTGCTAGTTGTGACATATATATTTTTTAAACCAACAACAAAACCAGATGGTTTTATTTTAGATCTTTTTTTTATTTTAAAATTTTGAAAAATATCTGTAACTCTAATAATATTACCTGTCCTTTTTTCCAATATTATTAAATAACCCTCAAGTGAAATTGAAATTATATAATCATCAATTATAGCAGATCTGAGGTTAGAATTTATTTTATTCTCCCAATTAAAACTTCCTGATTTTATATCGATTGAAAAAAATTGATTTCTATTATTTGAAAAAAACAGAGATTCTTTATCAGTTATAATATCTGAAGTTTGTAGTGTAAATGCAGACTCATAAATCAAACTACTTTGAGTTGGTAATTGCCACAGCAACTCACCATCATTTAAACTTGCAGCAGTTATATCTCCATTAGAATTATTAAAGTAAATAATTTCATCAACTATCACCATGGAAAGTTTTTTTTGAGATCGAATTAATGTATCTTCAGTTTTAATATTCCAAAGTTCTTTTCCATCTTTTAATGAAAAGCATCTCAATGTATTTGAAAAATCAATAATAAAAAACTTCTCTCCATAAATCTTAATTTGTGAATTAAATGGTGCAATATTATAATTTGTCCAAATGATATCACCAGTATAAATATCGAGCATATAATATTTTGCTATATTGTCTGCTACTATCAAATATTTTTTATTACTAGCAAATTGTAAAATAGGGTTCATTTTTTTTTCTAATTTTGAATAATAATTTTTTTTCCAAATTAATTTTGAATCATTATTAAATTGTAAAATTGACCCTTTGTTATCAAAAAAAATAATATTATTATTATTAAAAGAAATTTCTGGTTGATATTGATTAAATTTTTTTATTCTAGAAAATTTATATCGTGATGATTTTTTTAAATTTCCATCTATATTGAAAATATTATTGCTATTAAAATTATCACTTAAAGATGAATTATTTGAAATTTTTGTCTTATAACGAAATTTCAAGCCTGAATTAAATTCTTTTTTTAAAGCCTCTTCTTTTGGAAAAAGTTCCTGATAATCTTTAATTTTTTCTTTCTCAACAACTTTTGGTTTAGACCAAAATTTTGAGCCTTCATGAAATGAGCATGCAGAAATTAATATTAAAACTAAAAATAAATCTAATGTCTTAATCACTTAAATCTCTATTAAGTCTCTTTTGAGTTTCTTTCATAATATCTTGGTTCGCATTTTCGACAGCAAGTATTTGATTATAAAATTCTTTAGATTTTATTTTTTCATTTTTGAAATAAAAATATTCAGCTAACAAATACAGGGCGTGAGATTTCCATACACTCTTTGAATTAATAATTGGATTTAAAATATCCAATAACTCTTTCTCAGTACTTAAATCAGCATTAAAAAGAGCCTTTTTATATATAATAAGATACATAATTTCTTTTTCTAAAGAGGTTTCGTTTATTAAAATATCAAACAGATTATTAATTTCACCTTTATTTGAAATCAAGTTGTTATCAATTAAAAAATATAATGAAAGTGGAGAATATGTTGTATCTTTTTTGTTTATTATATCCAAAAGTTCATTCTTAGTAATTTCTTTTGTTTCATTTGAAAAATTAATAATCGCAGAGTTATATAAATTTGAAATATCTATTTTTTGTTTACTCTTAAATTCTTTAATTCCAAAAAAACCCATTAATATTAAAATAATAGAAATTAAAACAATAATAATTTTTTTTTTATTATTTTTTAAAAAATTTTTTATCTTTTCGACACGTGTATTTGAATCTATAATTGCTAAATCTTCATCCATAATTAAACCATTTTTCTAAGAACATATTGAAGAATTCCGCCATTTTTATAATACTCTAATTCATTTTTAGTATCTATCCTACATAATGTTTCAATTTTTTTTATCTCACCTGAAGAATATTTAATTTCTAAAGTTACTTTGTCTGAAGGATTTATTCCTTTTTCAATTTCTTTGATACTGATTAATTCTGATCCTACTAAGTTCAAATTTTTTCTGTTCACATTATTTATGAATTGTATGGGTAGAATTCCCATGCCAATTAAATTTGATCTGTGTATTCTTTCAAAACTCTCAGCAATAACCGCTTTTACACCTAATAATTTTGTACCTTTCGCTGCCCAATCCCTAGATGATCCAGTACCATATTCTTTCCCTCCAATAACCACTAAATCTGTTCCCCTTTTCTTATATTCGATAACTGCATCGTAAATATGCATTACTTTTTCTTCTGGATATAGTTTTGTAAAACCACCTTCAGTTCCAGGAGCCATTTCATTTTTAATTCTAATATTTGCAAAAGTTCCTCTCATCATCACCTCGTGATTTCCTCTTCTTGACCCATAGGAATTATAATCTTTTGGTAGAATTTGATGTTTCATAAAATATTCTCCAGTTGGACTATCTTTTTGAATGTTACCTGCAGGTGAAATATGGTCCGTAGTAACCATATCACCTAAAATTAATAATGGTCTTGCATCTTTAATCTTTTTAAAGCCCTCAGGTTTATCTGGAAGATTTTCAAAAAAGGGTGGTTTTTTTACATATGTTGAATTTTCCTCCCAATCATAAATACTACTTTTTTTAGTTTTAATTTTTTGCCACTGTTTAGGTCCCTCAGATACATTAGAATATCTTTTGATAAACATTTCTGCATTTAGAGATAATTTTAATAAATCTTCAATTTCCTTATTCGTTGGCCATATATCTTTCATAAAAATATCATTTCCATTTTTATCTTTTCCTAGAGAATCTTTATACAAATCAAAACTCATGTGTCCTGCCAAGGCATATGCTACAACTAATGGGGGTGATGCTAAGTAATTTGCCTTAATATGAGGAGATATTCTTCCCTCAAAATTTCTGTTACCAGATAAAACTGAAACAGCATAAATATTTTTATCTTGTATAGCCGAAACAATATTATCATCTAATGGTCCAGAGTTGCCTATGCACGTTGTGCAACCATAACCAACAAGATTGAATCCAAGTTTGTCTAAATAAATGTTCAATCCTGCTTTTTCTAAATAATCAGTAACCACTTGAGAACCAGGAGCAAGTGAGGTTTTAACCCAAGGTTTTACCTCAAGACCTAATTCTACAGCTTTTTTTGCTAGTAAACCGGCTCCAATGAGAACATTTGGATTAGATGTATTAGTGCAAGAGGTTATGGCAGCAATTAAAATTGAGCCATCTTTAATTTCAAATTCAGTATTAGGTACTTTTGAAGTAGAAAAATCATTTTTTTTTGTAATTTCTTTAAAGCTTTTATCAAAACTTTTCTTAGCATCAGTCAATAATACCTTATCTTGAGGTCTTTTAGGTCCAGAAATTGTTGGCACTATCGTTGACATATCTAATGTTAATGTGTCAGTAAACTCAATGTCACTGCTAGCCCATAAACCTTGAGCCTTGGCATATTCCTCAACTATTTTAACAGTATCATTATTTCTTCCTGAAAATTTAAGATATTTTAAAGTTTCATCATCAATAGGAAAAAAACCACAAGTCGCACCATACTCGGGAGCCATGTTGGCTATTGTTGCTCGATCAGCTAAAGTTAAATTTTTTAATCCCTCTCCGTAAAATTCTACAAATTTTCCAACTACACCTTTGTCTCTTAACATTTTGACAACGGTTAAAACTAAGTCAGTAGCAGTTGTGCCTTCTGGCATTCTATTTCTAATCTCAAAACCTATTACTTCTGGAATTAACATTGATATTGGCTGACCCAACATGCCAGCTTCAGCTTCAATTCCTCCAACACCCCAACCTAAAACTGATAGACCATTTACCATTGTAGTGTGACTATCGGTACCCACAAGTGTATCTGGAAATAAGTAATTATCATCTTTGTATTTTTCTGACCAAACTACTTTAGATAGGTATTCTAAATTTACTTGATGACATATTCCTGTGCCTGGAGGAACAATTCTAAAATTATTAAATGCTTGCTGCCCCCATTTTAAAAATGAATATCGTTCTCCATTTCTATTGAATTCAATTTCAACATTTTTGTCAAATGAGTCTGATTTAGCCGATTGATCCACTTGAACCGAATGATCAATAACTAAATCAACCGCTGAAAGAGGATTAATTGTGTTTGGATCTTTATTTTTTTCTTTTACAGCCTCTCTCATCGCAGCTAGGTCTGCAACAGCTGGTATTCCTGTATAATCTTGCAACAAAACTCTTGCAGGTCTATATGCTATTTCTGTTTTAGATTTTTTTTCTTTAAGCCAATTTTTTATTGACTCAATTTGATTTTTATTTACTGATAAATCATCTTCGTATCTTAAAAGATTTTCTAAAAGAACTTTAAGAGATTTTGGTAATTTTGAAATTCCACTCAAACCATTATTTTCTGCTTTAGTTAAGGAAAAAATTTTATAACTTTTATTCTTTATCTTTATATCTGATAATGAATTGTACGAATTTTTTGTCCCTGGTATCATAGTTTATATATAAAATGTAATTATGCTTAAAAGAAGAAGCCCTGACATAGCATAATTAAAGTACTTAATAAATTTATCATTTGTCGCAAATTTCCTTAAAAATTTACCTATAAATGTCCATAACGTTATACTTGTTGAGGAAAATAAGAAAGCCAGAAGAACTACTTGAGTCGCATAGTTAATATAATTTTCACCTAATTCAACGTAAGTAGAAACTACTATTATGGCTACCATTACCCCTTTTGGATTTAAATATTGAAAAAGAAAAGTTTCTATGAATTTGACAGGGTTTTCTTTTTTAGTTTCATCTGAATGTGTAGAAGACGCAATTTTATATGCTAAATAAATTAGAAATAGTGTTCCCAAATACTTTATAATAATTTGTATAATTGGAAATAATTTAAATACATTTATTAAACCAATAGTTAAAAAAATAACTAATGAAGTAAAACCTAAGGTAACACCTAGAATGTGTGGAATTGTTTTGGTAATTCCAAAATTAAAACCTGAGTAAGAAGCAACCACATTGTTTGGTCCTGGTGTATAAGCTGTTACAAACCAGAACAAAGCTATTGATAAGATTTCTGGATGCATATTTAAGCTATTGGCAATCCGTTTTCTGACTTTTGTGATGGGTGAATTAAAATTACTTTACCTTCTTTATCAATAGATCCTAAAATCAAAACCTGTGAAACTACTCCAGCAATATTTTTTTCAGAAAAATTACATACTCCTATTACCTGTTTCCCTTTTAAATTTTCTTCATTATAATAATGAGTAATTTGAGCTGAAGATTGTTTTATTCCAATTTCTTTACCAAAATCTACTTCAACAACTAGAGAAGGTTTTCTTGCTTTTTCGTTTTTTTTAACTGATATTACAGTACCAACTCTAATATCAACTTTATCAAAAATATCGTATGTTATTTGTTCTTTCATAAATGCAGTATTTATATTAATTATTAGTTATGAGTACAGAAATTAATTTAGAAAAATTATATGATAATTCCATAAAGATTTTGACTGATCTAATAGGTTTTAGAACCATTTCTGGGGAGGATAATAGTGCTTTAATAAACTACTGTGAAAATTACCTTCATAAACTTGGTGCAACTTCTTTTAAAACATTTGATAAAGAAAAAAAAAGAGTAAATCTTTTTGCAACTCTTAAAGCAAAAAAAACTAATGGTACAAAACCAATAATTTTATCTGGACATACCGATACAGTGCCAGTTTCAAAAAGTTGGAGCACAGACCCATTTAAAGCAACTATAAAAGGTGACAAGCTTTATGGTAGAGGTTCGTGTGATATGAAAGGTTTTATAGCTTGTACTTTAGCTTATGCACCTATTTATGCTAACATAAATCTAAATAGAGATATTCATTTTTGTTTTACATTCGATGAAGAAACAGCTTGTTTAGGTGCTCCAATATTAATTGAGGAGTTAAAAAAAAGAAATATTCAAGACGGTATTTGTATAATAGGTGAACCAACTAAAATGAAAATTATAGATGCTCATAAAGGTTGTTATGAATATACAACTTATTTTGAAGGTTTAGCAGGACACAGTTCGGCTCCTCATAAGGGTGTTAGTGCTGTTGAATTTGCTGCAAGATATGCAAACAAACTTATTGAGCTAAGAGAAGAACTAAAAAAAAGAGTTCCAAAAGACTCTATTTTTGATCCACCTTTTTCAACTTTGCAAGTGGGAGGAATTTTTGGTGGTATAGCTCATAACGTGATTGCAGATAAATGTCATATTAATTGGGAAACAAGACCTGTGATAAAAGAAGATGGAAAATTTTTAAATGATGAAATTGATAAATTCGCAAATGAAACTCTTTTACCTGAAATGAAAAAAGTATTTGCTAAATCTGTAATCAAAAAAGAAATTATTGGAGAGGTAACTGGATTTGATCGAGTTGAAAAATCAGAAGCATGTGAATTAGTTTCTAGTTTGACTGGTGACAATTCAAGAGAAGTTGTCTCGTTTGGAACTGAAGCAGGACTTTTTCAAGAAATTGGAATTAGTACTGTTGTATGTGGTCCTGGTTCAATTGAACAAGCCCACAAAGTAGATGAATTTATTGAGCTCAATGAACTAAAAAAATGTATAAAATTTCTTGATGGTCTAAAAAAACAATCTTCTTTAAATTAACTCCATCCACCAACGGATTTAACTTCTAAAAATTCATCAAGACCATGTTGTCCTGCCTCACGGCCGATTCCAGAATGTTTGAAACCACCGAAAGGTGCATCAACGGCAATACCAGCACCATTAACATCTACCATTCCTGATCTTAATTTTCTTGCAACTCTCTTAACTTTTTCTTTATCTTGGGTTTGAATATAATTTGTTAATCCATATGGAGTATCATTAGCAATTTGAATTGCTTCTTCTTCAGTTTCAAATGGCATTACAGATAATACAGGTCCAAAAATTTCTGTTCTGGCGATATCCATATCATTATTGACATCTGCAAAAACCGTAGGCTTTACAAAATATCCTTTTTCTAAACCGTTAGGTTTGCCAGGACCTCCTGCAACTAATTTTGCACCTTCATCAATTCCTTTTTTAATTAAAGTTTGAATTTTATTATATTGAGTCTCTGATATCACTGGACCTATATGTTCTCCCTCTTTTTTAGGGTCACCTACCTCAAAATTTTCTGTATATTTTTTCAACCTTTCGACAGCTTCTTTGTACATTGATTTTTCAACAAGCATTCTTGTTGGTGCATTACATGATTGTCCTGAGTTTCTAAAACATCTTAAAGCACCTCTCTCGATTGCTTCTGGATCTGCATCTTTAAAGATAATATTAGCTCCTTTGCCACCTAGCTCTAGACTAACTCTCTTAAAATCTTTAGCAGCATTTTGAGAAATTAAAGCACCTGCTCTAGTAGAACCAGTAAATGAAATCATATTTACATCAGGATGACTAGTTAGAGCATCTCCTGTTATTCCTCCGTCACCATTAACTAAGTTAAAAACTCCAGGAGGGAATTTAGTTTCATCAATAAGCTCTGCTAAAATCATTGAAGATAATGGCGCTAGTTCTGATGGTTTTAAAACCATTGTGCATCCAGATGCTAGTGCAGGCATTACTTTCAAGCAAACTTGGTTCATTGGCCAGTTCCACGGTGTAATTAAAGCACAAACACCCTTCGGTTCATAAATTAATCTTTGGTTTGGAGCGTGTTCTCCTAAAGGTTTTTCAAATTCAAAGCCTTTTAAATATTTAATAAATGATTTTAAATGTGCAGCTCCAGTACCAGCTTGTAACTTTGTGGCAAAATCCTTGGGAGCACCCATTTCAGTTGTAATTGCATCTGCTATATCTGCCCATCTTTTTTTATAATTTTCATAAAGTTTTTCTAATAATTTTATTCTTTCTTCTTTAGTTGAAAAAGACCAAGAGCCATATGCTTTTTTTGCTGAACTTACAGCGAAATTAACATCTTCTTTGTTACCTAACGATATAACAGCACAATGTTCCTCAGTTGCAGGATTAATTACTTTAATTTCTTCTTTGCCTTTTGGTGTAACCCATTTTCCATCAATGTAAAAATTTTTTTTATTTTCCATAAGAGACTCCTAACCTTTCTTTATTTTTTTGCAAACAAATTTGTTAATTCATATACGATTGTAGCAGCCGCAAGTGAAGTCACTTCTGCATGATCATATGCTGGTGAAACTTCAACCACATCTGCAGAAATTAGATTTAGACCTGACAGTCCTCTTATAACATTGACCATTTCTCTTGTAGTCATTCCGGCAATTTCAGGTGTGCCTGTTCCAGGTGCAAAAGCTGGGTCTAACACATCTATATCAATTGATAGATACAAAGGATTATTGCCTACTCTTTTTTTAATTCTCTCTGCAATTTTATCTGTTCCTTGTGTTTGGAACTCATCACAATGAATTATCTTAAATCCAAAACTTTCATCATTTTTGATATCATCTCTACTATACAAGGGCCCTCTTATACCAACATGCATAGAGGCATCGTCCAAAAATAAATTTTCTTCTCTAGCCCTTCTAAATGGAGTTCCGTGTGTATATGGTGCACCAAAATAAGTGTCCCATGTATCTAAATGGGCATCAAAATGAACTAATGCGACTGGACCATTATTGATTTTATTTATTGCTTTAAGTAATGGAAATGCAATTGTGTGATCACCACCAAGACTAATAATTCCACCAACTTTGTTTAATAATTCTTCTGCACCAACCTCTATCTGTTTAATTGCTTCATCTATATTAAACGGATTACAAGTGATATCACCTGCATCTGCTACTTGTTGTACTTTAAATGGCTCAACATCATAGCTCGGATGATAATTTGTTCTTAAATGTCTTGAGGCTTGTCTTATACTTTGAGGGCCAAACCTTGCACCTGGTCTATAACTTGTACCAGCATCAAATGGTATTCCAACAATGGCAACATCACAACTTTCTACATCTCTTAGCTCAGGTAATCTTGCAAATGTTGATGGACCAGCAAACCGTGGCACTTTAGTTCCACTTACTGGTTGGATGGGATTTTTATTTCTTTTTTTTTTCACAGTTAAATTGTATCACATTCTTTTAAATTGGAATATCTTCTATATATAAATTTATGAACTTAATTAGATTAATTTTATTATCTTTATTTATCTTTACTCAAGTACAAGCTGATACAATTTATAATCTTATTAAAATTCCTAATCTTGAAATTTATGAAATAAATAAGTCTAATAAATTAAGATACCTTTACGCTAAACAACCTTTCACAATAGGGGTAGATAATAATATTGATTGTTTTAATTCAGAAAAAAAAGTTTTAGACGAAAAATATAAAATAATCCAAAAAAATTTAAATAGATATAACCAAAAAATTTTAAGAAAAATAAATCTTAAATATATTGTTCTTTGTGAAGATTTATCTATTTCAAATATAAATACTGCTGGAATACCGGATAATGTAATGAAAACTTTAATCCTAGATATAAAATTTGATGAAAAATATTTTGAAAGAGTAATTCACCATGAAGTATTTCATATAATAAATGACAGCTTCAAAGAAATATTTGATGAAAAAGTATGGTCTGAGTTTAATGTAAAAAATTTTAAATATGCAGAATGCTCTACTTGTACTGATAAAATAGGATTGGATACTTATAAAATAACAGAGGGTTTTTTTACAGAATATTCTAGATCAACAGCTTCAGAAGATATGGCTGAAGTATTTTCACATTTAATGATTGGTTTAAGGCCTAATAATAGTGATCCAATTTTAGAAAAAAAGATACAATTCATAAAAAATAATTTATTGAAGATTGATAAAAATTTCATTTTATGATTCAAAAAATCAAACCTTCCAAATCTGAAAAAGTAATTTTTATTTTTATAATTGTTTTGGCTTTATTTTCTTTTGGTTCTTTTTTTTTAATAAAAGATAAGTGTTTATTTGTTAAAGATTATGATCCTTATAAGATTAAATTTGATAAACCAAAAAATATTGCAGTATTAAATGTTCCCTGTGGAAATGTTATTATTGAACTTTATCCTGAAATTTCTCCAAATGGAGTAAAAAGATTTATAACTTTGGTAAAATCTAAAGCTTATGATGATGTTGCTTTTCATAGAGTAATTAAAGATACACTAGTTCAAGCTGGAGATTTAGAATTTGGTAAAAAGGGGAATATAGATTATGGAAAAATTGGAACAGGTAAATCAGGACTAGGAACTATTAATTCTGAAGTAGATAATCCATTTAATTTTGAAAAAGGCAGTGTTGCATTAGCAAGAACTCAAAAATATAACACTGAAGATAGTCAATTTTTTATTGTACTCAGAGATGAACCTTTATACGAAACTGAATATACTCCAATTGGAAAAGTTATTTATGGTTTAGAAGCTTTAGAAAAAATTAAATATCTTGATAAATCTCAGTATGTATTAAGGCCTGACTATATAAATTCAATTAGGATGTTAATTAACTAAAGGTTTACCAGTAGCTAAAGTATGCTTTATTCTATCTTGAGTTTTTTGAGTTTCAATTAATCTCATAAAAGCATCTAGTTCTAATTTAAATAAATCATCTTCTGATAAAGTTTTATCAATTGTGGTATCTCCTCCACTTAAAACATGTGCTAATTCTTTCGCAACTTCGACACCATGATCTAAAATAACTTTGTCATTATAAAGTTTATCTAAAATTTTATCCATTTCCCCTCTAACAGCTTTTCCTGGAAGCTTAAATTCAAGCTTACTTGGTGATTTAAAATCTTTATTATCTGTAATAATTTTTTTGGAAACTTCTAATAAACTATTTCTATTCATTATTTTTTTATCAGAAGGTCTCAAATATTTCATTGGTTCCGCTTCAACCGGTGAGGTAGCTGTTTTACCATATCCAATTATATCAAAGACTTTTAAAGGTGCATAATTTGGATCTTTCTTTGCCTCATCAGTATCAAGCCATCTTGCTAACATTTCTTTACATCCGCCCCCTGCTGGAATTAAACCCACAATAGTTTCTACTAGTCCAACAACAATATTTGTATGGGATGCAACAAAATTACTTTGTACCATTACTTCAAATCCACCACCTAAAGTTAATCCTGATGGAGCAGAGATGACTGGATATTTTGAATATTTTAAATGCTTACAAGTTTCTTGAAAATATTTAATAAATTTTTCAATCGATTTAAAATCTTTTTTGTCTGCAAATTGCATTGTGTAAGTTAAGTTCACACCTGCAGAAAATTGCATACTTTCATTTATAATTATTAGAGGTTTATCTGTTGCTTTTTTTAAAGCATCCATTGAGTCATAGTCTAGAGCGTTAGCTTTAGTGGTAAACTCAACAATATTATAATCATTAAATCTATAGATTCTTGCAGAGTCGTTTCCATCTAAACTTGATGCTGTTTTTTTAACTTTTCCTAAAGTTTCTATGTTTGTATATTTTTGTCTCTCACCATAAAAATCTTCATTTTTAGTTTTTGATAAGTTTTCTAAAAAATTATTACCAGTAAAGTCATCAACTCTATTAAAAAAATCTTTTACACCTATTTCTTCAAGCATCTCGAAAGGGCCTTTTGACCAATTAAAACCTAGTCTCATTGCTTCATCAATATCATTAAATTCTTTTGTAATACCCGGAACTAATGAGGAAGCATATTTAATTATTTTAGATAAAACTGACCAAGCATATTCACCATACTTATCTTTTCTATTGATTAATGTCTTTAGATCTACTTTATCTGATTTAACATCAATCTTTTTGCTAGGAGAATAATCTCCAGATTCAAGGTTGATAGCTTCCATTACTTTAGTGGCTCCAGTTTTATTCATTCGATAAAATCCACCTTTACCTTTTCTTCCGGTATAGCCAGTCTCAATTAATTTTTTTACTAATGGAATTTCTTTTGCAACTTTATGAAACTCATCTGTCTCTGGTAATTCCTTAATAAAACTTTTCAATACATCAGCCATTAAATCGATACCAATTAAATCATATAGTCCAAACACACCTGTTTTAGGAATACCCATCGGTCTTCCAAATATTGCATCAGACTCTTCAACAGAAAGTTTCATCTTAAAAGCTTCTGTCATAGCAACTTGCATTGCATAAACACCAACTCTGTTTCCTAAAAAACCTGGAGTGTCGTTACAAACTATTGCACCCTTACCTAATTCTACTTCACAAAATTCTTTTAATTGATTAATCTTATTAAGATCATTGTTTTCATTTTTAACAATCTCAAGCAGACCCATATATCTGACAGGATTAAAAAAGTGTGTAATACAAAAATCTTTTTTTTCTATATCTGTTAAATGCTCAGATAAAACTTTAATTGGAATTGATGATGTATTTGATGAA
>CACKZI010000007.1 GCA_902604605.1 uncultured Pelagibacteraceae bacterium
GTGCTGAAATTAATACATTGCCATTAATTAGTTTTTTTTGGATTTCTTCTACAAAATATTTGAGAACTCTATCATAAGTATCTTTTAAGGATTCTGTATCTGGCAACATTTCTTTTGGTATTTCTTTGTATGCCTCAATATTTAAGGGATGATATGAGCTTTCTTTGCTTAGGGCTTCTGGTTTAATATCCCAAGATCTACGAAACTCATACACTTTATCTTCACCAATTTTTTTACTCATTTCAATTTTACTTAAACCAGTAAGAGCCCCGTAATGTCTTTCATTGAGTTGCCAAGCTCTAATAAAATTTTTTTTATCATTCAAAACTTTCTGAATTAATCTTAGAGTGTTGTTTGCTCTTTTTTGAAGTGAAGAGTAGTAAAAATTAATATCAATTTTTTCTTTTTTAATTAATAGACCAGCTTTTTCAGCCTCAAATTGCCCTTTTTTTGTAAGATCTATATCAACCCAGCCAGTGAATCTTTTTTCAAGGTTCCAAATACTTTGACCATGTCTTACTAAAATTAAAAAACTCATATTGTTATTTTTAAAATATATTTATAAATAAAACTATATAATTAAATGATTAAATTTTTTTCAAATAATAAAATAATCTTTTACTCTTCTAACTTTTTTTTGATCTTTTTATATCTTTTTCCAGGTAGTTTATTAGGATTAGCAATTCATAATGATATTAGATTACAACCTCAAATATCTCCAGATTTTATAGTATCCTCGAATCATCTATATGTATTTTTATTAGTTTCAATTATTGGATTTTTTACTTTTAATAAATCAATAGAAATAAGAAATCTTACAATTTACTTAATTCTATTATCTGTAATTCTTGAAATATTTCATCTGATTATACCTGAGAGAAGTTTTCAGTGGTCTGATTTATTTGGAAATTTGTTTGGAGTGATTATTGTAATTTTTATAAACATACTTATAAAGAAATATGGAGTTTTCAAAAAATAATTTATTAATATTGGTTTTTTTTTTATTAATAGGGTGCTCTTCCATTCCAAATAATACTGCTAATAGTTGTTTAATTTTTGATGAAAAATATCTTTGGTATAAACATGCTAAGAAAGCTGAACAAAAATGGGGTACACCAATCTACATTCAATTAGCTATAATTAAGATGGAGTCTGATTTCGATTGGTTGGCTAAACCTGCAAGAAAAAAAATTTTTAAAGTAATACCGTATAAAAGACCATCAAGTTCATTTGGTTATTCACAAGCAGTCAAGGGTACCTGGGAACAATATAAAAAAGAAACTGGAAATAAATTAGCTACAAGAGTAAGATTTAAAGATAGTGTTGATTTTATTGGTTGGTATACAAATAAAACAGAAACTATTTTAAAAATTTCTAAAAAAGACGCTTTTAAACAATATATCGCTTATCATGAAGGTTGGGGAAATTATAAGCATTACAAAAAAAATAAAAAAGTGATCAAACTAGCAAAGAAAGTGCGAAAGCAATCAAATGTTTACAAAAAACAATTATTAAAATGTAGAAATTCGCTTAATAAAAATAAGTATATTATTTTTTAGTTAGTTCTTTATTTAATTCTAAATCTACTACATCTATTCTTTTAGTATTTTTAGCTAAGGCTAAATACATAGATGGTGTTACATACAAAGTAAAAAAAGTTGAAATGATCATTCCTCCTAAAATAGTTGAGCCTACGGCTAACCTAGAGCCTTCACCAGCACCAGGACCAATATTTCCTATAACCAATGGAAGCATTGCAATCATTGTGCTAAGTGATGTCATAATAATAGGTCTAAATCTTACTGCACAAGCTTCTCTAACAGCCAATCCTATATTTTTTCCAGTAGTTCTTATTTGATTGGCATAATCTACAATTAGAATACTATTTTTTGTTGAAATACCTATTAGTATAATCAATGCAATCTGAGAAAAAATATTTACTGAGCTATTGAGAAATAAAATAAATATTAAACCGCCAAAAATGGCCAAAGGTACAGTCAATATAATAATGAATGGATGTATAAAGGAATTGAATGTTGCTGCCATTACCAAATATGCAGTAAGCAATGCTAAAGCAAAAATTATAAATAATTCATTACTCGTTTCTTTGATTTCCTCAGATTTTCCCTTCCAGGTAATTTGATTTTCTGGAGCTAAATCATTAATTATTTCCTCAAAATATTTTATAGCTTCAGTCAAAGTATATCCTTCATTAATATTTGCCGATATTGTTATCGCTGCCTGCCTGTTATACCTTGCAAGTTCTTTCGCTGAACCTTCTTCCTCAAAACTAACTAGATTTGCTAAAGAAATTAGTTTTCCATTTGTTTCTGAACGAACAAATATTTTAGAAACACCTTCTTTGTTTCTTCTGTCAGATAGATATTGTTGAACAATTATAGGATACTCTTTACCTAATTTGTTAAAAGTTGTAACTTTTTTTCCTCCATAAAGAGTTTCAAGAGTTTCACCAATTGATCTCGTAGAAACACCTAAATCTTTAGCTTTATTTTTATTTATTATTAATTTTACTTCTGGCTTATTTCGGTTGTAATCAGACTCTATTCTCGAAAGGTTTTTATTAGATCTTAGTTTTCTAATTACTTTTTTTTGTATTTCTTCAAGTTCTTTATAGGTACTTCCATAAACTACCATTTGTACAGGTTTATTGTAATTAGATACTCTTATTGATTGAGGAGAAATAGGAAAAGCTACTGCTTGAGGTAAGGTTACTATTTTTCCTATTGCTTCTCTCAAAACAACTTCTTGTCCTTTTTTTCGATTTTTCCAGTCATCTAATAGAGCAATTATTATAAAACTATTATATGAATTAGCTGAACTTCCAAACCCTGGAACCCTCATTATAAATCTTGAATATGGACTATCTTTAGCTTGAAGAAGTGGAAGAAGTCTGGCTTCTACTTTCTGAGCTTGTTCTTGGGTATATTCAAAAGAAGTTCCTTCATCTGTAAATCCAATAATCAAGTATGCCCCACGATCTTCCATGGGTAATAATTCTTTTTTTGAAAAATTAAATAATAATACTGATGCAACAACTATTAAGATTATAAAAAAACTTACAGCTTTTGTTTTATTAACAATTGCGTCTAAACTTTCCTTATAAAAATTTGCAAAGGCTAGAAAAATTTTTTCAAACCTTTGTATTAAAACCTTTTTAGAGGTTTTTTTATTTAAAAATTTACTTGCTAACATTGGAGACAATGTTAATGCTACAAAAGAAGACACAACTATTGAAAAAGACAAAGCAATCGCTGTTTCTCTAAATAAAGTTCCAGAAATTCCTTCAATGAAAATTAATGGTAGAAAAACTGCAACCAGAATTAATGTGGTAGCTACAATCGCAAAAGAAATTTGTTTGGAGCCTTTGTAAGCAGCAACCAATGAAGATTCACCATTTTCTATTCTTCTATATATTGCATCTGTCATTATAACAGAATCATCTGTTATTATTCCTATAGCTAAAATAAAACTTAAAAGAACGAAAATATTTATTGATAATCCAAATAAATATAAACCTAAAAAAGAGGCTATAAGGCTCACAGGAAGAGCTATGGCAGGTACTATTACAGCTTTTAAATTACCCAGAAATAGATAAATTATTAGAACAACCAAAATAAAAGCTATTAACAAAGTTTTATATACCTCTTCAATAGCAGCTTCTACATAGTTTGCTCTGTTGAAAGAAACTCTTAAATCTAATTCTTCTGGTAAGGATTTTTTAACTTGAATAATTTTTTTCTTAATATCATTTGAAAGCTCAACTGTTGAGGCGCCACTCCTAGCATAAATACCAATTCCAACAGTTTTTAAATTAACCTGGTCTTTAGTTTGAGCTTTAAAAAGAGTTTTTTCTGAAACAGGACCAAATTCTATGTTAGCAACGTCAGATAATAAAATAACTTTATTACCAGTTTTTTTAATTGGTAGCTGTTTGATTGAATTTATATCATTATATGACTTATCTAAATTAAGTGTTAAATCAATATTGTTTGCCTCGAGTGTACCTGCTGGAAGACTTACATTTTCTCCACGCATTGCAGTTTCAACTTCTTTAATAGTTAAATCATTAGCTGCAAGTCTAATAGGATCTATCCAAACCCTAATACTCAACTCCCTTAATCCACCAACCCTTATCCTTCCAACATTTTTTACACTTGAAAATTGATCAACTAAATATCTTTCTGCATAGTCTCCTAATTCAAGATCACTCCACGTCGATGATGATAGAGATAACCACATAGTCGTAGTAAAACCAGCTGCCCTTTTAAGTATTTGTGGAGGATCAGACTCTGAAGGTAAATTATCAACAACTCTAGCAACTCTTTCTCTTATGTCATTTGCGGCATTATCTAAGTTTATACTAGTATCAAATTCTACATTGATTGTACTTCTTCCATTTTCAGATTTAGAGTCTATATTTTTAATTCCTTCAGCCCCACCAATTACATCTTCAACAACTTGTGTAACTTCTTGATCTACTATTGAAGCTGCAGCAGATTTATAATCAACTTGAACTTGAACAACAGGTGGCTGAATACCATTTGGTAATTCTCTTACAGGCAATTTCCAAAAAACAAATAAACCAAAAACAATTAAAATAAGAGACATGACCCAGGATACGGTTGGTCTTTTTATACTTAATTCAGTAATGAACATTTATTTATTGATAGGTTTTATTTTTCCACGAGGTCTAACTTTTTTTAATCCTTCTGCCACAATAATATCTCCTTTGGTTAAACCAGAGGTTATTTCAATATTTTTATCACTTCTCAGGCCTATTTTTACCTCAGTTTTATTTGCAATATTTTCATTATTAATTTTATAAACATAAGATTTGTCTCCCTCAACCATTACACTTGTATCCGGTACACTCAAAGAGTTTCTTAAATCAAATCTAACCCCAACTTCTAACAATGATCCAGATATCAATTCTAGGTTTTTATTATCTATTTTAATTCTAGATAATAAACTTCTAGTATCAGCGTTAATTCTACTTGAGACAAAATCAATTTCACCTAAAAAAACTTTTTCTTTAAAACTAGATAACCTTACTTCGACCGGTAAGCCTTTTTTAATAAAGGCGGAATAATTTTCAGGAATTTTTATATCTGAGTAAATAACAGAATTATCATCAAGAGTAATTATGAATATATTGTTTGATACGAGTATATCCTCTGTCAATCCAGTGTATCCAAGAACTCCATTGAAAGGAGCCAAAATATTTCCACTTTTTAATTTTATTAAAACTTCTCCTTTCTTTACAAAATTTTTTAATTTTAAGTCTTCAAAAAGGTCATCTTTTTTTATTTTAAAAGTTTTAGAATTTTTTGAGATAGCCGTTCCAAAAGTTTCTATTTTTTCTGAAAATTCTTTTTCAACTACCTCTGTTACTATTATTCCAGGAGGTGGTCTTTTACTAAATTTTTTTTTAAAATGATTTCCAATCATTGTTCTTCCAATAATCACAATTGCTATGATCAGAAAAAACACTAATATTATAGAAATAATTTTTGTAGATTTTTTCATACTTTATTTAAATTAAGCCGTATTCGGCCCAAGAGCCATCATAAATACAAGGATGATATTTATCATTTATTAAAGAATAAGCTAGTGCCAAAACACACGCAGTTACTCCAGAACCACATGAAAAAACTATATTTTTTTCATTTATATTTTCTAAACAAGTTTCAAAAATAAGCCTAAGGTCTTTTTTACTTTTAAACGTTTTATCTTCTCTCAAACAAAGATTAAAAGGTATACAAAAAGAATTTTTTATACAGCCACTTCTTAAACCTTTTCTAGGCTCAGGAACCTTACCATCAAATCTTTCTTTGCTTCTAGCATCTATTACTTTGAAATTCTGTTCTTTAATATTAAGATCAATTTGTTCTTTATTTCTAACAAGCTCTTTTTTTTCAAAACCTTTATAATTAGATGTTTTAATATTTGTAATGTCATTTGTAGTTTCTTTATTTTCTTTTATCCATTTTTTTAGTCCACCATTTAAAACATGAACTAACTTAGGATTATGACCAAAATAAACGAAATTAAACCAACATCTACATGAGCTAATCACATCTGAATTATCATAGATAACTATTTTATCTTCATTATTTATTCCCATTTTTGATACAATTTGCTCCCAAACACCCTGATCAACTAACATGTGTGGAAAATCAATTTCTTTTTTAGAATTAGCATCCAAATCAAAAAAAATAGAATTAGGTATATGCTGATTTTTATATTCTTCTAATCCACTTCTTTGAGTTTGTGGCATATGCCAAGAGCAATCTATAATTTTTACAGAACTAATATTTTTTTCTAACCAATCAGTTTCTACTAATGACATTTTATCTTTTTTCTAAATATTTTTGATGATATTCCTCAGCAGGACAGTAATTTATCAATAATGAAATTTTGGTAACAACTTTGCCTGATAATCTTTCATTAGTTTCATTTAAAACTTTTTTAGCAATTTTTTTTTGGTTATCGTTAAGATAAAATATTTCACTTCTATATTGAGTTCCAAAATCTGGTCCTTGTGAATTTAAAGTTGTTGGATCATGAATTTGAAAGAAAGTTTTTAAAATTTTTTCATATGAGATAATTTTTTCATCAAAATCAAGTTTCACAACTTCAGCATGGTTTGTATTACCTGTGCACACTTCTTTGTAAGTTGTATTGGGGCTATTACCCCCACAATAACCAACCTCTGTTTTAATAATACCTTCAATTTTACTAAATTTAATTTCTGGCCCCCAAAAACATCCAAGTGCTAAAACTGCTATTTCCATTGATTATAAGTTAAATTAATTTACAAATTATTCATATGCTGAGTAAAAATCAATTAGGATTTTTGTACATGTTTATGTCCATTTGTGCATTTTCATTGATGGATGTAATTGTTAAATGGTCAGTAGACTATCCAATTGGCCAAGTTTTATTCTTTAGAGGTTTTTTTGGAATAATTTTTTATTTTTTTGTAATTCCAAAAGAAAGACTGCATAATTTTTATCAAACAAAAAGACCTGGTCTTCATATGTTGAGGTGTGCATCTGGATTGATAGCACTTGTAGCAATATTTATAGCTTTAAGAGAATTGCCCTTGGCAACAGTTGTAAGTATTTCTTTTGCAGCGCCAATATTTACAACTATTTTTTCAATCTTTCTTTTAAGTGAAAAAGTAGGAATTTTTAGATGGCTTGCCGTTTTGGTAGGGTTCATTGGTATCTTAATAATAACAGAGCCTGGGATAAGTGAATTAAATATTTATTATATTTTTCCAATCATATTTTGTTTAGGACTTTCTTATGTTGCAATAACAATTAGACAGCTATCTTCAACAGAGCCTGTATGGTTAATTTCTTTTTATTTCTCTCTTTCAATAACTTTGTTAAGTTTCTTTACAATACCACAAGGATGGGTGATGCCGAACTTAAACCATTTATTATTATTATCACTAATTGGTATTTTTGGAGGAGTTGCAAATTTATGGTTAAGTCAATCCTATAAATATTCAGAAGTTTCACTCGTCACTCCTTTAAAGTATTTAGCATTAGTTTTTGCAATAATTTTTGGTTATTTTATTTGGGATGAAATTCCTACAATAAAAACTTTGGTGGGGGCTTTCTTGGTAATTATTTCGACTTTGATAATTTTTAGAAGAGAAATTTATAAAAAAAAAGTTATTATTTCCAAAACAATAAATGACTAAAGTTCCAAAATATTGGAATAAGGCAAAAAGGTATTTGTCAAAAAAAGATAAAACAATAGCTAAGTTAATTAAAGATTATAAAAGTCCCTCAGAAACTATTTTGACATCAAGAAGAGATATTTTTTTTTCTTTATGTAAAAGTATTATTGGACAACAAATCAGTGTTGCTGCTGCTAATTCGGTTTTTTTAAAATTTAAAAAAAAATGTAATAATAAAATTAATGCTAAAGAGGTTTCAAAATTATCATTTTCACAATTAAAAAAATGTGGTCTAAGCCGGCAAAAGGTTTTAGGAATACAAAGTTTGGCAAAACAAATACTTAATAAATCTTTTAATCCTAAGCTAATTAATAGAATGAATGATGAAGAGGCAATAAATTATTTATCTAATTTGAGACAGATTGGAAGATGGTCGGCAGAAATGATATTATTATTTACTTATAACAGGTCTGATATTTGGCCTATTCAAGACATTGGACTTTTAAGAGCAATTTCTAAAAACTATAAAAAAAAATATTTGCCACCAGAAAAGTTTGTAAATTTACTTAAAAAAAGATTTTCACCTTATTGTTCAGTAGCTACATGGTATCTCTGGAGAAGTATAGATCCAGAGCCTATTCAGTATTAAATCCTTCAATTACCTGCATGTGTCTTGTTGTGGTATCTTTAGCTAAATTCCAACCTTCTTGATATTCTTTTGAATCATGACACTTTAATGCTTGTTCATAACTTGGGAATTCCCAAACTACTGTTCTAACAAAATCAGTACCATCAAATGTTTTATGATCACCTCCTCTAACAAGAGGTACTCCCCCAAAACTTTTTATAATTGGTGTGACAGCTTCAGCATATTTTTTCAAATTTTCCTGATTGTCTACCTTTAAATATAAACTTATCCAATAACCTTTTTTCATTTTAATCTACCCATTCTTTATATTTTTCAAGATTCTCTTTTAAAAATTTTGGTAATTTGTCTAAATGATATTTTTCTAATTTACTACCATCTCCAATTTTATTAACTCTTTTATCAACTTTTAAATCATATATTGCTCTCTTATCTTTAATAATATCATCGATTTCACTTTTTGACATTGGGTTTATATCAAATTCTCTATGATGAAGATAAGATCTTAGTTTGAATTCAATTTCTTCAGCTGTTTTTATATTTGAAAAATGCCAGCCACCATCATTAATAAACTTAATATCCGTATATTTTGTTTTTGAAAAAATTGTGTCTAATCTATAAAAAGGATATTTTTTATCTTTTATATTCCTTAACCATTGTGGTGATCTAAAATATTTTTTTTTGCAGGCTTTAGTGCCTGTCCAAGCCAATTTAGGTAGCTTAAGATTAAATTTATAATAAAACATGTCTTGTTGAAATAAAATTACTTTTTCTTTTATTTTTTTAAAGTCCAAATTTTCTAAATTTGGTATTTCATCTACATCTGAAATCATAATCATATCTTCGTCATGCGCTTCTTTTAATCCGTTTGAAATAAAATTTCTCTGCCCGTTTTCTCTATATCCAGCGTTGAGAATATATTTTCTAGACTTTTCATCTTCACTGTCAGTGCCTGATATCTCTTCAGTGTTATTTGGCTCTTTATCGAATATAATATAAATAATTTTTTTTCTAAATTTTTCAAATTTTTTAAAATCAAATTTAAGTTTTCTCTTCTCACCTTTATGGGTAAAATTACTCTCTACTATAACGAAGTGATCTACATATTTATCAAGAGTATTTAATCTTAAATCTAAAACTATCTCTTCATCAAAATACATAAAACAATCAAAAATTTTCATATATTTCCTCTGTTTCTAATATTTCATTTAGACGAAATAAAGCTATTTTCATGACTTGTTTTTTTGCTTCCTGAAATTCCTTTTCATAATTATTATTTATTCGATTTCTAAAATTTTCTAAAATAACATCTTTATTTTTGCCCTTTACAGCTATTATAAATGGAAATTGAAATTTTTTTTCATAATCAAAATTTAATTGATCAAATTCCTCAAGCTCTTTTTTAGTGCATCTATCTAATTTAGCTTCAGACTGTTCTTTAGTGGAAAATGATGTGAGTTTTTTTTCAATAGCTAATTTTGGATGTAAATTTAGTATAATCTTTATTTGTTCAATAGAGCAAGACTCATAAATTTTAATCATTTTAGTGATTAAATCCTGTGGGTTTTCAAAAGGTTTTTGCTTAAAAGTTTCTGTTGCAATCCACCCCGATTTTTCAAATATACTTCCAAAAATTGAAGTGAATTCATTTTCATTTATAATGTTAAGATCTTTTTTGAATTTCATTTAATGTCTTAATTAATCTTTTAATATATTATTTATGTAATATTTGTATAGTATATAACTAACTCTATGACCAAATTAACTACTCATGTTCTAGATGTATTTTCAGGTAAGCCTGGAAAAGGTATTAAAGTAGAATTGTTTTTTTTAGAAGGTAATAATAGAGAAAAACTTTCAAGTATCATTCTTAATAATGATGGAAGATCCGATAAACCTCTCGTTGAAAAAGAAAAATTTAAAAACGGAAAGTATGAATTAATTTTTTATATAGGAGATTATTTTAAAAAAATAACAAAGCCAGATCAAATACAATTTCTTGATGATGTAGTTGTAAGGTTTGGTATTTCAAATAATAAAGAAAATTACCATGTACCTTTACTGGTATCACCTTGGAGTTATTCAACTTATAGAGGAAGCTAATGGTTTCTGATACTATTCAGTTCATTTATAATAATAGAATTTTAAAAATTAAAAACCCTAATCCAAATCAAACCATTTTAGATTTTATTAGATCTGATTTGAAAAAAACAGGTACAAAAGAGGGTTGTGCAGAAGGGGGCTGTGGTGCTTGTACAATTGTAATTGGAGAATTAAAAAATCAAAAATTAATTTATAAATCAATTAATTCTTGTATTAGTTTTTTACCCATCATCAATGGTAAACATTTAATTTTGATTGAAAATTTAAATTCAGATAACAAATTACATCCAATTCAAGAGGCAATGGTAAAATACCATGGATCGCAATGTGGATTTTGTACCCCAGGTTTTGTTATGTCATTGTTTGCAATGTACAAAAATTTTTCTAAATTTAATGATGAAATAATAGATGAGACTTTATCAGGAAATTTATGTAGGTGCACAGGATATAGACCTATTATAGATGCTGCAAAAAGTTTGAATTATAAAAATAATATTGACCACTTTAAAAAAAATGAAAAACAAATTATTAAATTATTAAAAAGGATCAAAGATATAGATATTGAAATTTCTTATAAAGATAAAAAATATTTTGCCCCAAAGACATTATCAAGTTTAAAAAAAATTTTAAAAAAAAACTCAAATACAAAATTTCTAAGTGGTGGCACAGATCTTTCCTTAGAAGTTACCAAACAAAGAGGAGATATCAAAAACATGATATCTTTAAATTCAATTAAAGAACTACAATTTATAAAAAAAACAAAAAATTTTATTGAAATTGGATCTGGAGTTTCACTTTATGAATTTCAAAATATAATTAAATCTTATTATCCTGATTTTTATAATATTTTAAAAAGATATGGTTCGGTTCAGATAAGAAATGTGGGCACATTAGCAGGGAATATTGCTACAGCATCACCAATAGGAGACTCACTTCCTTTGTTATTGAGTTTGGACAGCCTTTTAAGAATTAAAACTTCAAAACTTATAAAGACTATTCCATTAAATGAATTTTTTTTATCTTACCGAAAAACAAAACTTAAAAAAGGAGAACTCTTATATTCTGTTCAGATACCAATTAATAGACAAAGTTATTTTAAAGCTTATAAAATATCAAAAAGATTTGATGATGATATATCATCTGTATGTGCTTCTTTTAATTTTTCTATTAAAAAAAATATAATTTTGAAAGCAAATGTTGCTTATGGAGGCATGTCAGAAATTCCTAGGAGAGCATCAACTATTGAAAAAGCTCTTACAAATTCTACTTTTTCAGAGGATACTTTCCTTAAAGCCCAAAAGCTTATTTCTAAAGATTTTTCTCCTATAGATGATATGAGGGCAAGCAAAAATTACAGAGAAGATGTAGCAAAAAACTTAATTATGAAATTTTTCTATGAAGTTAGTTCAAAAGAAAATTTAGGAGTTAGCTAATGAAAAATGAATTTTTATTTAATAAAAATTTAGCACATGACAGTGGAATTAAGCATGTTTCAGGGCTTGCAGAGTATACAGATGACATTAGTGAACCGTTAGATACTCTCTATGGTGCAATAGGCTGGAGTAAAAAAGCACACGCAAAAATAAAAAAAATAAACTTAGATAAAGTAAAAAAAAGTGAGGGAGTTGTATCAGTAGTAACATACTCAGATATCCCAGGTCGAAATGATGTTGGTCCAGTATTTGATGGAGATCCAATTTTTCCAAAAACAAAAGTTGAATATTTTGGTCAGCCGCTTTTTGCTGTTGCTGCAAAATCAGTAGAACAAGCCAGAAAAGCAGTGTTAAAAGCTAAAATTTATTATCATGAGTTAAAACCTATAATTACAATTAATGAAGCATTAAAAAAGAATAATCTTTTATTTAAACCAAGAATTATACAAAAAGGTAACCCAACTCAAAAAATAAGCAAATCTAAGAATAAAATAAAAGGAAATTTCACAACAGGTAGCCAAGAACATTTTTACCTTGAGGGTCAAGTTGCTTTAGTTATTCCCAGGGAAGATGATAGTTTTTTGGTTTATAGTTCAACTCAACACCCGTCTGAAACTCAACAAATTTTGGCAAAAATGTTAAAGAAAAAAAGTAATTCCATTGATGTTTTGGTGAGAAGAATAGGCGGAGGATTTGGGGGCAAAGAAACTAATTTTATAACCTCTGCAATTTGTTGTCTATTATCATTTAAGACAAAAAAACCAATTAAGTTAAGATTAGATAGAGACGATGATATAATAATTACCGGAAAAAGACATGATTTTTTTTCAGATTACGAAGTAGGTTTTGATGATCACGGTAGGATAAATGGTTTAAAAATAAAACTTGCTTCGAGATGTGGCATGTCACCAGATTTATCTTTAGCAATAAATGAGCGAGCCTTATTACATTTAGATAATGCTTACTTTTTAAAAGATATAGAAGTAACAAATTATCTTTGTAAAACTAACACAGCTTCATCTACTGCTTTCAGAGGGTTTGGTGGGAATCAAGGGATGATGGCAATTGAAAATATTTTAGATAATATTTCAAGATATTTAAAAAAAGATCCAGCAGACGTTAGAAAAATAAATTTTTATGGCAAAAAAAATAGAAATGTCACTCATTATGGAATGAAAATTAAAGATAATGTTATTAATGAATTATTTGAAGATCTTAAAGATAAATCTAATTACAAAAAAAGAGTTAACAAAATAAAGCAGTTTAATAAAATTAATAGATTTAAAAAAAAGGGGATTGCAATTACACCAGTTAAATTTGGAATTTCATTTACCACTATTCATCTTAATCAAGCAGGGGCTCTTGTGCACATTTACACTGATGGGAGTATTCATATGAACCATGGTGGTATAGAAATGGGTCAGGGTACACACACTAAAATAGCTCAATTAGTATCAAATTCGCTTGGTGTACCATATGAAAAAATAAAAATTTCAGCAACTAATACTTCAAAAGTGCCAAATACGTCTGCGAGTGCCGCTTCTTCTACCACGGATCTTAATGGTGCTGCTACATTGAATGCTGTTTCTAGAATCAAATCAAATTTGAGTAATTTTATAAAGAAAAAATATAAGATTTATTCTAAAATTGAACCAATATACAAAAGTGGAAATATTTATTTTGGAAATAGAGTTTTTAACTTTGATCAAATTATAAAAGAGGCTTATTTAAATAGAATTTCACTTTCATCATCTGGTTTTTATTCAACACCAAAAATAAATTTTAATAAAAAAATATTTAAAGGAAGACCATTTTATTATTTTTGTTATGGAGCAGCAGTCACAGAGGTTACTATTGATACATTAACTGGAGAAAATGTTTTAGAAAGAGTTGATATATTACAAGATGCTGGCAATGCAATTAATCCAGCTTTAGAACATGGGCAAATTGAAGGAGGATTCGTACAAGGTCAAGGTTGGTTAACAATGGAAGAAGTTATTTGGGGAAATGATGGAAAAATTAAAACTTTTTCTCCATCTACATATAAAATTCCAGCTGTTACAGATATACCTAAAATTTTTAATGTAGAAATTTATAAAAAAGGGTTGAATGTTGAAAAAGTAGTTAATAAAGCAAAAACAACTGGAGAGCCTCCATTAATGTTAGCAATGAGTGTTTTTTTTGCAATTAAAGATGCAATATCTTCAATATCTAATTATAAAAAAATACCTGATCTTGATGCGCCTGCAACTGCTGAAAAAATATTATTGAGTATAAAAAAAATTAAAAATATAATTTGATAAATGACTGATAAATCAAAGTTTATGTTGAGGGCAATTGAGCTTTCAATTCAAAGTGCAAAATCTCAAGGAGGTCCTTTTGGAGCGGTAGTTGTAAAAAATGATGAGATAATATCAGAAGGAAATAATCAAGTAACAGCAAATAACGACCCAACTGCTCATGCAGAAATTGTTGCAATAAGAAATGCTTGTAAAAAATTAAATGATTTTTTCCTAAAAGGATGTGATCTTTATACAAGTTGTGAGCCATGCCCAATGTGCCTTGCCGCAATTTATTGGTCGCATATTGATAAAATTTTTTATGCTAATACCAGAATAGACGCAAAGAATATAGATTTTGACGACTCATTAATTTATTCAGAAGTCAGGAAAGAAATAAATGAAAGAAAAATAAAGATGAGTCAAATGAATAGAGATGAGGCATTAGAAGCCTTTAACATCTGGAAGAATAAAGAGAATAAAATCAAATATTAAATGGAACCCTTAACATACGCTTTTAAATGGTCTGAAATAATTTTAAGATGGGGCCATGTTCTTTTTGCAATCTTATGGGTAGGAAATAGTTTTTTATTTAATTATTTAGACAACAAACTAAATAAGGATATCAAATCTGAAGACATAGATGGTGAAGGATATTTAATGCACTCAGGTTTTTTTTATAAATTATCCAGACTTAAAATTTCACCAAACAAAACTTATCTTAACCAATTAGTTATATTTAAGTGGCAAAGTTATTTAACTTTTATAACTGGAATATTATTACTAGCCGTCATTTATTATAAAAATGCAGCGATATTAATGGTTGATAAAAGAGTATTAATGATGACCCCAATAAATGCAATTATATACTCAATTTTGTCTATTGTAATTTCTTGGCTAATTTATGATTTTTTATGTAAATCAAGGTTAGTAAAAAACAATTTTTCATTTTTAGTAATAATGATTATTTTATTGGGTATTTTATCTTTTGGTTTAACAAAAATATTTGGACCTAAATTTGCTTTTTTAAGTGTCGGTCTAATTATAGGAACTAACATGTTTGCTAATGTTTTAACGGTCATAATTCCAAATCAAATGAATATAATTGAAAGTGCAAAAGAAAATAAGGGATTTGATATGAGCTTGTCTTTAGCTGCAAAGCAAAGATCAATTCATAATAATTATTCAACTTTTTTAGTTTTGTTCATAATGTTATCGGGTCATTACAGCTTTCTAGTTTATCACAAATATAATTGGTTAATTTTATGCTCGATAGCAATTATTTCTATATTGGCCAGACATTATTTTAATTTGAGAGGAAGAAATATAGATAAACCAAGTATTTTATTTACTTCGATTATCGCTTTGATATTACTTGCCTCAATAATGTTTGTAATCAAAAATTAAAAAAAATGTCAGATAAATTAATTGTAAGCTGGGATGAATATAATAGCACAGTTGAAAAGTTAGCAATTCAAATAGAAGAAAGCAATTATAAGCCTACAATATTGATTGGAATCATGAGAGGTGCAGCACCAATGATAGATGTATTAAGTAGAATTTTTAAATTAAAATGCGCATACTTAGCTGTTGAGTCTTATAGTGGAAAAGGCATAGAGGATGAACAAGGAGATATAGTATTCTCAAGGGAAATGAGCTCAATTGCACCAAATATGGGTGGAAGAATTTTACTGTGTGATGATTTGTCTGACACTGGAATTACCTTTAATAAAAGTATTGATTGGTTAAAAAAATATGAACCAATTAAAGGAAAAATAGAAGATATAAAAACAGCAACTCTCTGGAAGAAAAAAAAATCTACGTTTAAACCAGATTTCTGTGCAGTTAAATTAAATGCTGATCCTTGGATTGTTCAGCCATTTGAAATTTACGAAGAAATAAAGATAGAAGAAATTAAAAAAAAACACTTGAAATAAAAAGGGCGACTAAAAAGCCGCCCCTCTTAATATAAATTTATTTTTTACGCTACTAAGAAACTTACAATACTTAACGCAGCAATAACCCAAATTGCTGGGCTAGTACTGTCGAATTTACCAGTACATAATTTAACAGCTGCATAAGCAACAAAAGCTAAAGCTATTCCATTTGAAATTGAATAAGTAAATGGCATAGCGATCATAGCTAGTACAGCAGGACCAGATTCTGCAATGTCATCCCACTCAATATCTGTAATATTTCTTACAAATAAAGTAGCAATATATATTAAAGCTGCTCCATCAATTTCTTTAGGCAAAGAAGTTGCAAGTGGACTAAAAAATAAACATGCTAAGAATAGTACACCTATAACTAGCGATGTCATTCCTGTTCTTCCTCCTGCTTTTACACCGGCTGCACTTTCAACATAAGTTGTTACTGTTGAAGTACCTAAAACAGATCCAACAACTGTAGAAGCACTGTCTGACAACATTGCTTTATTTATGTCTTTTATTTTTCCATCAGGACCTATTTTGCCCGAAACATTTGCAACACTAGTAAGTGTTCCAGCAGTATCAAAAAAGTCGATAAAAAATAAAGTGAAGATTACAGTCACCATTGATGCACTCAAAGCAGCTCCTAAATCAAATGTCATTAAGTGTGTCATTGGTGGTGGAGAAGAAACGACTCCATTAAATTTTCCTAAACCAGTAACCCATGCAATTGCACTAAATACAATTATTCCAATAATTATGTTTCCTTTAATTTTCATTTTTTCCATAACTATCATTGAAATAAAAGCACCAGCACCCAAAAGTAAAAGTGGATTAGAAAGATCACCAAGCTGAACAAGAACCACAGGGTTGTCTGTGGTTAATCCCATTATCTGAAAACCAATAATTGCTAAAAATAATCCTATTCCAGCACCAATTCCTAGTTTCAAACTTTTTGGGATTGAGTTAATAAGCCAAGCTCTCAATGGCGTTAGTGAAATTATTAAGAAGACTACACCTGCAACCAAAACAGCACCAAGTGCTTCAGCAGGGGTATATTTCATTCCTAAACAAACACCATAAGCGATAAATGCATTTATCCCCATTCCTGGTGCAAGTCCAACTGGCCAAGTTTTAGCGTAAAATGCAGCTATAAAACAAGCTAGTGCTGCCGCAAGAGCTGTCGCTGTAAAAACACCACCAAAATCAAAACCGCCGTCGGAGAGTATGACAGGATTTAAAAACATTATATAAGCCATTGTCAAAAAAGTTGACACTCCAGCAATGACTTCAGTTTTAAAATCTGTCTTATGTTTTTTGTAGTTAAAGTAATTATCTAACATTAGACCTCCATTTTTAAGTACACTAGATGATTCGAATTAAAAAATCTTTTTGGAGTTTGTTGAATTTCTTAAATTTGTTACTATTTTAATTAAATTTACAACTCTCAGGTTAATTATTGATCTACATTTTATGATACAATATGTGAATGAATCTTAAAAATTTTTTAATTATTTTGTCCATTTTTTTTATTTTTTCTGGTTGTCAAACTATTAAAGAAAAATCTAATTCTATTGTTGAAAAAGAAAATAAGAAATATGGAAAATTAGTTGGAAAAGGAATGAGTGATTTAAAAATAGAATTAGGAAATCCTACAGAGGATTATATAAATGAGATTGGTAACAAGGTTTTTGTATACAAGACGAAAAAATATGGAATTCCTTGTGAAAGAAAATTTGAAATAAATCAAAATAATATTGTTGAAAGCTTTACTTCAATTGGATGCATATAAATAAAGACCAATTTGAACTAATTGAACAAAATTTCTATTAAATACTTAATTAATATCCTTTATTCTTAATGCAACATTACCAAAAAAATAAATTATTTTAAACTTGTGGGGAGAAATCCCCACAAGCAAGGTTTGTACTTATTTAATTTCGATAAGCTTTTTCTTTTTATATTCTGGCACAATTCTTTCACAGGCAATTGTTAAAAGACCATCTTTAAGTTCTGCACCACCTACTTTTACATCATCTGCAATTGTAAATGATCTAGAAAATTGTCTTTGGGAAATTCCTTTATGAATTATTTCGCCATTTTCATTTTTATCTTCAGATTTATTAACTTGTTTTGTTTTTACAGTTAATAAATTATCTTCAAACTCAACCTCAACATCCTTTTTGTTAAAACCAGCAAGTGCAACCTCTATGGAGTAATTGTCTTTTCCAGTTTTTCTTATGTTATATGGCGGATAATTTGACTGCATAGTCAAATGTCCATTTCCTAACATACTCTCAAATTGGTCAAACATATCGTCAAAACCGATTGAAAAAGGTCTTAGAGAGTTAAATATAGATAGATCCTTACTTGTCATAGTATCCTCCTTTGTTAGCAAGGTTATTTTATGTAAGCCCCATTAGGCGACTTACTAATTGTATATGGGAATTAATTTTATATTTTCAAGAAATTTTATTTGAAATTTTTAAAGCAAATGCATAATCAACAGCAATTTCCTCTATAGCCCCATCTCTTCCAGATTTACCTCCATGACCGGCATTCATTTCAGTTTTTAATAATAATAAATTATTGTCAGTTTTATAATCTCTTAATTTTGCAGTAAATTTTGCTGGTTCATCAAACAAAACTCTATTATCACTTAAACTAGTTGTAATTAATATGTGAGGATAATCCATTTTTTTTATATTGTTATAGGGCGCGTAGGAATAAATATAATCAAAATGTTCTTTATTATCTTTAGCGTTTCCAAATTCATCAAATTCTCCAACAGTCAATGGCAAAGAATGATCTAAATTTGTAGTAAGGGAGTCTACAAAGGGAACAGCCATTATTATTCCTAAAAATAATTCAGGTGATTGATTTATTACTGCACCCATAAGCAATCCACCCGCAGAACCACCCATTCCAATTATTTTTCCTGTTGAGGTATAATTTTTTTTAATTAAATATTTGGCAACAGCAATATAGTCTTCAAAAGTATTTTTTTTGTTTAGAAGTTTTCCTTCTTTCCACCACTTCATTCCTCTCTCCATTCCACCTCTGATATGGGCAGTAACCCAAATAATATCTCTATCAATTAAACTTAATCTTGTTGATGAAAATGTTGGAGACATGGAACTACCATAAGAACCATATCCATATAATAGTAAATTTGAGGATCCATCGATTTTAGTTTTTTTATGTCTTGTTATTGTTATTGGAACCATTCTCCCATCATGAGAAGGACATTCTAATCTTTCAACAATATAATCATCAGGGTTGTGACCTGAGGGAATTTCTTGTTCTTTTACTAACTTTTTGTCTTTAGTCTTCAAATTATATAAGTAAGCCTTCCCAGGTGTTTTGGGAGATGAATAAGATAAATAAACTAAATCTGTATTTTTGTCTTTTTGAGTAGCAGATATTCCAGGAACTATAACTTTTTCATCAGTAAAAATTAATTCTTCTTCCTTATTTTTTTTTAGATCTTTTACAAATAATTTTGACAAGGCATTAGAAGTTTCAGATCTAATTATCCAACCATTCAAAAATGATAATCCACCAACTAAAACTTCATTTTTTGCAGGAATATATTCTTCCCAATTTTGATTTGATAAATCTTTACATCTGTCAATCTTAAAGTCTTCGGCATTTTCATTTGTATGATTATAAAAATGTCCATCCCAAGAATTTACTGAGTAAATAATTCCTCTTTTTCTTTCTTTAATTAATTTAGGTTTTGGATTTTCTTCATTCGCTACAAAATAATATTGTTCTGATGTGTTATGATCTGATGAAGAAATAAAAAAATATTTATCATCTGCACTTAAACCAATACCTACAGTGAATGCTTCACTTTTTTCTTCAAATATTAATTCATCATCTTTAACTGAGGTTCCTAATTTGTGTCTATAAATTGTTCTAGGTCTGTGAAATTTATCTAGTTTTGAGTAAAAAAAATATTTATCATCTAAACTAAAAGTTATTCCTCCACTAGTTTCTTCTATTTTTTCAGTAATTAATTTTTCTGAAGAAATATCTCTAATGTATATTGTAAAATATTCAGAACCTTTTAAATCAAGTGAGTAACCTAAGTATTTATCGTTGTTACTCACCTCTAAATCGCCAATACCAAAATATTCTGTTTTTAATTTTTCTTTCTCTTTATCTCCATTCCAAATTTCCTCTATGTTATTTGAACCAATTTTTTTTCTAAGTTTTATAGAATAATTCCCCTCAACAGTAGTTTTAGTCCAGTACTCATATTGTTTGTCTTTAAATGGTAAAGACTCATCATCAAGTTTAATTCTACCCTTAATTTCATTAAATAATTTTTTTTGACATTCTTTCGTATCTTTTAAATTATATTCTGTATAATTATTTTCTTCTTCAAGATATTTTCTAACGTCTGGTAATAATTTAGAACTATCCCTAAGGACTTCTAAAATATTATTTTGATGCACCCAACTATAATTGTCTTCCCAGGTTACATTGTGACAAGATTTTAGCTCTGGTTTTTTTCTAAGTTGTGGTATTTTCATTTTGATACAAATATATGAATATAATAATTTATACAGTAGTAATATTAGTAATTTTTTATTTGCTCTTGAGATTTATAACCAATGTTTCATCAAAAAAATTGTCAAAAGGCTTAAGATTTTTAATTATATTTGGATTAATAATTCTAGCTATACTATTTGCAGTAGCTGGAAGATTTCTACTAACATTGCCTCTTACATTAGCAAGCCTCGCTTTACTAAAATTAAAAGGATTATCGATTTTTCAATTGATTTCACTTTATAGATTAATACAAACGTTAAGGAAGTCAGGTAGATTTTCTTTTAATCAAACTAATTTAAATAATCAATCTACAATATCTGTTTCAGAAGCTTATAAAATTTTGAATTTAGATATGAATAAAAAAAATACCAAAGATGATGTAAATAAAGCTTATATTAAAATCCAAAAAAAAATTCATCCAGATATTTCCCCAGAAACTTCCAGACTTTCTTCGATTGTTAATGAAGCGAAAGATATAGTTCTTAATGATATTTCTTAATTTAAAATTTCAATAAATTTATTGAATATTTTTTGAGGGTTAATTTTATCTTTCCCCAAAGTATTATGACCAACTGTTTCTTCTCCATCTGGTATTATAGGATACATTTTTGAACTGTAGTTCCCATATATTAAAGGAGTGTCAGCCATTAAGGTAATTGTTTTTACTCCTAAAGCAGCAGACAAATGACTAAAGCTTGAGTCATTGCAAATCGATAAATCACAAGATTTGATGATTGGCAAAATTTCTTTAATTGTAAACTTATCTAAGGGAGTACAAAAATTTTTAAATTTGGAATTTAGTATTTCATTTAATATTATTTGTTCTTCACTATTTTTTCCTGTTGCAAGAAAGAAATTACATTTTTTAATTTCTAAAATTTTTTCAATAACTTCAAAAAATGTCTTTGAAGGAATTCTTTTTGTTGGTCCAGAACCCCCAATACCCAAAAGTATGTTTAATTCATTATCCTTTATTCTAAATTTTTTACTTGTTTCAATTACAGATTTTTCATTGATTTGAATAATAGGATCTTCATTTATTTCTAAGTCTAATTTATCTTTAAAGAATTTTTTTGGTGTATTAGTAATGTGCTGTTCATTTTTCGTAAATAATGGATATTGGTAAATTTCAGGAATGTTTAAAAATCGCGCAATTAAATTAAATCTTAGCGAGGAATTGAATATAAAAATTTTATCAAAATTATATTTTTTTAAATCTTTGATTAACTTTAAACTTCCATAAAAGCCACTATGTCTATCATTATTTTCACCATCCCTCTCTAAAATTAGAATCTCATCTATATAATTTGTTTCAAATAAATATTCGTTTGCTTTTGAACTATTTTTAACAAGTAAACTAATAGGTGAATTAAATTTTTTGGATAAAGCCTTTATATAAGGCAGAAAAATTACAGTATCACCAATACCCATTCTATTTTGAATTGCTAATATTTTCATATGGTATTTATAAACTTTACTAAGTATATTTTTTATATAAATTTTTATTATGACGAAAATAAGTGGTATTTTTGCAGCTACAATGTCAGTTTTGAATCCTGATTTGAGTCTAAATATAAAAAATACAATAGAACATGCTGAAAATTTAATAGAAGAGGGCTGTCATGGAACTGCAATTTTTGGCAGTACGGGCCAGTCTCAATTAATACCAATTTCAGAAAAAATTGAATTATTGAATGAGTTATCAAAAAGCAAATATAAAAATAAACATTTAATTGGCACAGGTTTAAACTCACTAGGTGAAACAATTAATTTTATGAAAATAGCCTCATCGTTGGGTTTTAATAAATTTTTAATCATGCCCCCAGCGTATTATAAATATGAGGACTCTGAAGTAGTGGAATTTTACACTAGAATTATAAAATCTGTTCCTGATTGTAAAATTATTCTTTATAATTTTGAAAAATTAAGTGGATATAAGTTTAGTATAGAGTGCATCAAAGAGCTTGTAAAAAAATTTCCAGATCAAATCAAAGGTGTGAAAGATAGTACTTATAACTTATATGAAAAATTAGATTTAGAAAATTTTTCAGTTTTTCCTGGATCAGAACTAAAATTACTAAAAGGTTTAGAGCTAGGATGTTCTGGTATAATTACAGCTACTTGCAATGTTACAGCTCAATTGTCTAGAAAGGTTTATGATGATTTTTTTTCAGGTACAGAACAATCCTATAATCAAAAATTATGTGATGTGAGAAAAGTTTTTGATAAATTTAATTTAATTTCTGGATTACATTCTTTTTGTTCGCAAAAAAATAAAATTTACAAAAATATTTTACCACCATTAAGACTTCTAAAAGAATCAGAGGAGAAAGAATTGATGGAAGATTTAAAAAGTTTAAATTTTACAATAAAACCATCAAAGGCAGCTTAATATGCAACTTGCAAAATTTCTTAACAAAGTTTTTCAAAAAAGTGGTTTCATTCTAGTTGATGCAAATTTAAAAGAATATATTATTGGTAATCCAGGAAATAATCCAATTAAATTAAAAATTTTAAATAAAAATTTACATTATAAATTATTGTTTCATCCAGATTTATACTTTGGAGAAGCTTACACAGATGGAGAAATAATAATCGAGAATGGTTCTTTAACAGATTTTTTAGATTTGGCTCTTATGAACTTTGGAAGAGGAGAATTAAATTTTTTTAGTTATCTAATTAATAGATTACGAGGATCTTATAGATACTTAACGAATTTTAACTTCATAAAAAAATCAAAAATGAATGTATCTCATCATTATGACATAAAAGATGATTTATATGATTTATTCTTAGATCCTAAAAGACAATATTCATGTGCATATTTTAAAAATCAAAATGATAGTCTTGAAACTGCTCAAAATAATAAGATTCAACATATAATAAAAAAATTAAATATCAAACCTAATCAAAAAGTTTTGGATATTGGATGTGGCTGGGGATCATTAGCAATTGATATTGCTAAAAGTGCAGAGTGTGAAGTAACAGGTATTACGTTATCAGAAAATCAATTTAATTATTGTAATCGAAAAGCAAGAGAGATGAACTTGGAAAATCAAGTTAAATTCAGATTGATGGATTATCGAGAGTTAAAGGAAAAATTTGACAGAATAGTGAGCGTTGGAATGTTTGAACATGTTGGAAGAAAATTTTATAAAAAATTTTTTAAACAAGTAGAAAACTTACTCAAGGATGATGGTGTCTCTTTAATACATACGATTGGATCTGTTAATCCTCCTAGGGACCCACATCCATGGATTACTAAATATATTTTTCCAGGTGGTTATACGCCTAGTTTAAGTGAAGTTACAACACCAATAGAAAATGCGGGATTAATTGTTACTGATGTAGAAGTTTTGAGGATGCACTACTCACATACCTTAAGGCACTGGAAAGAAAATTGCATAATAAATAAGGATAAAATTGTGGATATGTTTGATGAAAAATTTTTTAGAATGTGGGAATTTTATCTTGCTGGTTGTGAAATGGCATTCAAGTGGGGTGATCAAGTTGTATATCAATTTCAACTTACAAAAAATTATAGCTCTACACCAGTGACTAGAGACTATATTTATCAATAAATTATTGATAGAATTAGCTTTCCTCAAAAATGAAAAAAAAACAAAAAAAATTTAAAAAAAAGAAAAATATCAAGAAAAAAAAATTTAAAATTAAAAAGATTAAAAGATTTAGAAAAATCAAAATAAAATCAAAAAAAGGATCAAAAAAAAAATTTAAACAAAGAAGGCTCAAAAAACTTAAAATAATTAAAAATAACCTGAATACCAACAAAGCAAAAAAAGATAGCATTGCTTTAAAATTGGTTAAATGGCAATTATCTCTAAAGCCCCAATTTAATTTAAAAATAAATTTTAGTTTAGAAAAACATATTCAATCATTCTTTGATAAAATTTCTGAAACAATTTCCAATTATAGAATTTTAAAACAAGATGAAAAAAGGAGACAGAGATTAGAAAAAATTGAAAGTGAAAGAAACGCAAAATTGGCTTTAGAAGAACAAAAAAAAGATGAAGAAGCTTTAAGAATAAAACTTAAAGAACAAGCATTAAGAGAAGAAGCTAGATTAGAAAAACAAAGAACGAAAGACATTAAATTATTTCTTAGAAAAGAGCAGGCTCTTTTAAGAATTGAACAAGCTGAAAAACAGAAACAATTTTTAAAACAACTAAGACTAGATAAGCAGATTGAAAAATTTAGAATTAGAGAAGTTAAAGAATTAGAAAAATTAGAAAAAATCTCATTACAAGAAAAAAGAGAAGATTATGCTGGACTACAAGAAAGAATAGATAAACTTAAAGAGAAATATCGAATAATCAGAGATCAGAAAATTAAAGAAAGAGTAGAAGCGCTTGGAGTAAAACTTCAGGGAGATGAGGATAGAGAGTCTTTATTATTAAAAGAAAAAGAATACACTTTAGCAAGACAAAAAGTTGAATTTGCATTAGAGAGTTTTTATAGAAGTGCTAGTAGCTTGGTCTTTCAACTTAACAAAAGACATATCACCAGAAATATGTCTATTTTCAGATGTGTAGATAGAAGGTTTGAAACAGGTGAAGTATTTATTAAGTGGGACGAGTCTGAAGATGATGAGTGGTTATTGCTTATTTACATTAAAGATAATTCACCTGATGAAGGAATCGTTATTGAAGATAAAACAAATCCAGAAAAAAATATTTCACATGAATTCAGAAATGTCGATATATTTAAAGCTTCGGATACAATGGTTGACTCTTTAACTCAACTTATAGCAAGAAAAAGAGATAAAAATAATAATTAAAAAATAATCTTTAACTATGTATTATCTAAAATGATTTTAGGTTCAGCACTTCTAATAATTCTTTATCTAATTTTAAAATATATTTTAGCTTGGATTTCCTATTATAATAATTTAGACCCCAGACTTGGTGATAGTACCTGGCGATTTACTTATGATTATCCTGTAGTTGGGGAGCGAGATATTTCTGATTTAGATGATAAAGACTTTGTAAGATTAAGAAGAAAAAAAAATAAAGTTATTCTTTTAATGTACTCTATTGTGCTTATAATGTTTGTATCCTCAATGTCATTGTTAAGTAAATTTTTAATATTTTTCACCAGCTAATTTTTTAATTGGCTCTTATTTTTATGATAAAGAATAAAAGCTATTATTTCATAAAAGAATGAAAAAATACTAAATATTATGGGTAATTTTAAAATATTGTACAAAAATTTGTATTTTGGCATTTTTTTCCATAGCACTAAAAAGGCCTCTGCACCTCCTAAAATTTTTTCTCCTTCTTTAACATGAAGTCTTCTAAGGAGTTCTTTGCTATTTTTAGAAGTTTCTTTTGTTGCCAAAGCATTATCGGTAATATCTATCCAATCAATTTCTTGGATTTTTTCTTTTTTATATAAATCAATTTCAGCCTTACAAATTTTACATGAATTATTAAAATAAACTTTCATAAATTTGAATAATTACAAAAAAATGAAGTTATGTATATGCGTAAAATACACATGTTGAAAAATTTACTAAACAAACTATGTATTGACTAATATGAGCAATTTCTTTGAAAAATCAGACTTATCTAGAAGTGATGCTGAAAGTATAATTTCAGACACATTACAGAAATGCGATGATGGTGAACTTTATTTAGAAAATTCTAAATCAGAAACAATTTTATTAGATGATAATAAGATTAAAAATTCTAGTTATAGCTCGGACTTAGGTTTTGGATTTAGAGCTGTATCGGATGAGATTGTTGCTTATTCACATTCTAATGAGATTTCAAAAAATTCACTTAAACAATCTTCTGAAAATTTAAAATCAACATTAAAATCTGCTAAGGGTGTTTACAATTATAAAATACCCAAATCTAATAAAAAATACTATGGAAATATTAATCCAATTGATCAAAAAACACTTAATGAGAAAATAGATATTTTAAACAATGTAAATAAATATCTTAGAACAAAAGATAATAATGTTAAGCAAGTAACAGCAAATTTTCTTGGGGAACAAAAGTCTATAGAAATAATTCGATCTGGCGGTGAAGCGCTTACTGATATTCGTCCTTTAGTTAGATTTAATGTAACGGTAATGCTCGAAAAAAATGGTAGAAAAGAGACCGGTGTCTACGGCATTGGTGGAAGAAAGTCATATGACGCATACTTAAGGGAAGACAATTGGAAAAATGTTTGTGACGAAGCTTTAAGAATAGCTTTAGTAAATTTAGAGAGTAAACCAGCTCCAGCAGGTGAAATGAAAGTAGTATTAGGTCCAGGTTGGCCAGCCATTTTAATTCATGAAGCAGTGGGTCATGGTTTGGAAGGAGATTTTAATAGAAAAAAAACTTCTGCATTTCATAACTTAATGGGCCAGAAAGTAGCAAGTGAGGGTGTTACTATTGTTGATGATGGAACTATTGACGACAGAAGAGGAAGTCTCACGATAGATGATGAGGGAACTCCTACAGAAAAAACGATATTAATTGAAAACGGAATATTAAAAAATTTTATGCAAGATAGATTAAATGCTAGATTAATGAAAACTAGATCTACTGGTAGTGGTAGAAGAGAAAATTATAGACATATAGTACTTCCAAGAATGAGAAATACCATGATGTTAAATGGTATTCATACTCAAGAAGAGATGATCAAATCAGTTGATAAAGGTATTTTTGCTGTCAGCTTTGGTGGCGGGCAAGTTGATATTACTTCAGGGAAATTTGTATTTAATTGTACTGAAGCTTATGAAATTATTAATGGTAAAATTGGATCACCAATTAAAGGTGCAACACTTATAGGTGACGGTCCATCGATATTAAAAGAAGTTTCAATGGTCGGTAATGATATGATGCTAGATCCAGGAATTGGAACTTGTGGAAAAGCTGGCCAAGGTGTACCTGTTGGTGTAGCTCAACCTTCAATATTGATTAACAAGATGACAGTAGGTGGTACAAAACTTTAATGATCAAAAATCAAGAATATTTATCAGAAAAAGCATCTTATTGTTTAGATCTAGCAAAAAAATTAGGTGCAACAGATACAAGCGTTTTTGTAAGTAATTCAATTTCTGAAACAGTAAATTTTAGAAACAAAAAATTGGACGAATCTAATAGATCAGATAATCTTGCTATAGGTATAACAACTTATATTGGTAAAAAAAAATCATCAATTTCATCATCAAATTTGTTAAAAGAAAATTTAGATACTCTTATCGAAAAGTGTATTGAAACCACAAAAAATACTCCAGAAGATGAATTTAACTCTCTTCCGGATAAAGATTTACTTGCTAAAGAAGTAAAAGATTTAGATTTATATGATGATACTCATATAGAAAATGAAAATAAGATAGAATATCTTATGAGATTAGAGACTTCTGCCTCAAGTAATAAAAAAATAGTTAATACAGAATCTAGTTTTACTGAAGATAAATCAAATTTTATTCTAGCAAACAGTGATAGTTTTTGTAAAGGCTATAGAAGTTCATCATTTACGGCATCAAGTGTAATCGTTGCTAAAGATGACAAAAGTATGGAGCGTGATTATGAGTACACAAGCAAATGTCATTTTAATGATATTAAGGATGCAGAGGAGTTAGGAAAATTAGCCGCTGAACAAACAATTAGAAAACTTAGTCCAAAAAAAATAGGAAGTGAAAAAATTGCTATAATATTTGATAAAAGAATTGCGAAAGGAATTTTAAATACTTTTGCTAGTGCAATATCTTCATCCGCTATTTCAAGAGGCACTTCTTTTTTAAAAGATAAAATCAATCAAAAAATTTTTTCAGATGAAATAAATATTTTTGATAAACCTGACATATTAAAGGGTCTTGGTTCCAGGAGCTTTGACTCGGAAGGTGTTAAAACGAATCCTTTAAAGTTGGTAGAACAAGGAATTTTAAAATATTATTTGATGGACACTTACAATGGAAAAAAATTAAAACTTAAATCAAATGGAAGATGTGGTGGAACAAGTAATCTTTATTTTGACAATGGGAATATTTCTTACAAAGATCTTTTAAGTTCAAACTCAAGATGTCTATACATAACTGAAACAATAGGTCATGGTAGCAACATAGTAACTGGTGACTATTCTGTAGGTGCCACAGGTTTTCTTGTTGAAGATGGTGAATTTAAATATCCTTTAAATGAAATTACAATCGCAGGAAATTTTAAAGACATGTTCAAAAATATTAAATTAGCTAATGATCTTGAATTAAAATATACAACTAATTCTCCAACTATGATGATTGAGGGAATGGTTGTTGCAGGCAAATAATTTTATTATTCAAAATTTTTTAAACGATATTCCCAATTACCCATTCTAGAATATGCTACCTTTATAATCATAGAACTTTCTTGATCATACCAAATATTGAAATCTAATCTTTTATCTTTTGGTAAAGACATATCTTTAGATTTAAGAGTGAAATGATGGACATTATAAATTTTTCCATATTGTTGAATTTTTTCTTTTCCAACAAATGTAACAACTTGTTCTTTTATACTTCCTGAAACTGGACTTATCTGACTATCAGCCTGTAAAATTTTATGATTCCACCAATTTCCCACAATATTATTAATAGATGCTTTTCCTGAATAAGAAGAACCTTTTATATTAAATATATTTTTATCTTTATCAAAAACTAAACTAACAAATTTTTCTTTATCATTTTGTAATGTTTTAGAGTCATAAGAAATTAATTGATCTTTGATATATTTTTCTTCACCAAATCCCTCTACTTGAAAAATAGTAGCCCCAAGAAGTTTAACAGAAAATTTTATTTGATTGGTTACTGTTGTCTTATTTCCTTTTTTTGTAAAAAAATAATAATTATATCCTATCAATTCTCCATTTCTAAAAATATCCATTTCAATTTTATCGTACTTTTTATAATGACCTATATGCGCAAAAACTTTTGAGGATAGTAATATAATAATTACAATTAAAAATTTTTTCATTTAATGAATACAATAATAGACTTTTCTTATAATAGAAGTAGTTTATCAAAAAATGTTTTTAAAAATTAAGAAAATACCAAAAGTTAATTGGACATCAGATAAACCACATAATCTTAAACCAAAGTTTTCAACATTCTTTTTTTTATGTTTTGGATTAATGTTATTTGGATTAGGGGAGGGCTTGCTAATAGTTTCTTTTACAGGAGCTTCTCCCTGGAGTGTTTTAGCTCAAGGTATTTCTCTTAAAGTTAATTTAAGTATTGGTACAATCACTTTATTCATTAGTATTGCCGTTTTAATTTTGTGGATACCTTTGGGTCAAAAGCCAGGAATGGGAACAATCTTTAATGCATTAATAATTGCATTAATGATAGATCTTTGTATTAAATTTGTTCCAACTCCATCTAATTATATTAATCAATTAATTTTAGCAGTCATATCTGTAATAACAGTTGGTATTGGTGGAGGTATATATTTAGTTTCTAATTTAGGAGCAGGTCCAAGAGATGGATTGATGATTGGTTTACAAAAAGTTACAAATTTTCCAATTGCAGCTGTTAGAGCAACATTGGAAATTTCAGTTGTAAGTATTGGATGGTATTTGGGTGGAACAGTTGGAGTTGGAACTTTATTATTTGCTTTTGGAATAGGCCCTTGCGTTGCTTTAGGGTTATATTTGGTTGATAAAATTTTTGATTAAGCTGCAGAGCTAGATTTTTCACTTCTTTTTCTTTCATGTGGATCAAGAATTGCTTTTCTTAATCTGCATGACTCTGGTGTAATTTCTAGAGCTTCATCAGTATTCAACATACTTAACTGCTCTGCAATTGACATTTTTCTTACCGGGGTGAGAACAACATTTTCATCAGTACCTTGAGTTCTCATATTCGTTAATTTTTTACCTTTCATAACATTAATAATCATATCTCCAGGTTTTGGTGATAATCCAACTATCATGCCTGGGTAAACAGGATCGTTATGAGTTATAAACATTTCACCTCTTGCCTGTAAATTGAATATTGCAAAAGCGACAGCCTTTCCTTGTTCCATTGAAATTAAAGCACCATTTCTTCTTCCTTCCATTTCACCTTCAAATTTACCATAATCATGAAAGATTCTATTGATAACTCCGTTTCCTTTTGTGAGAGTAAGAAATCGACTTGTATAACCCATCAAACCTCTCGTAGGAGCGTGAAATATTAATCGCTTTTTATCTTTTCCTGTATCTTTTAACTCAATTAATTTCCCTTTTCTTCTGTTCATTGAATCAATTATCTTAGAAGAGTACTCTTCATCAAGGTCCATAGTAATTTCTTCTATCGGTTCAAGTTTGTTTCCATCCCTATCTTTTCTGTATAAAACTTTTGGAGGACTAATTGTCATTTCAAAACCTTCTCTTCTCATCTGAGTTAGTAATATCTCTAACATTAATTCTCCTCTACCACTCACTACAAAAGAGTCATTTCCATCATTTTCTGAGAACGTAATACCAACATTGTTCTGTGCCTCTGTGATCAATCTATCTCTAATTTGAGTACTGGTAAGTTTTTTGCCTTCAGTGCCAGCCAAAGGAGATGTATTAACTGTTATAGTTATGGACATAGTGGGAGGATCAATAGGAGTAGCAGCAATTGGCTCATTAACTTCTAAATCACATATTGTATCTGCAACACTTGCTTTTTCTAAACCTGCAACAACCACAATATCTCCTGCTTCGCCAACCTCAATAGGAACTTTTTTTGTTCCTTCATATCTAAAAATTTTAGTTAATCTGCCCTCGTCGACTTTTTCACCTTTTAAATTTATTGCCTTTATTGCTTGATTAGCTTTAGCGGTTCCTTGGGTAATTCTACCAACTAAACTTCTTCCCAAAAAGCTGTCCGCATAAAGAAGAGTTGATAACATTGCAAAAGGTTTTGATTTATCAAGATCTGCAGGTTTAACATGTTCAATAATTTGGTCTAAGAGAGGATTTAGATTTTCTCGAGAACCATCCACTTCTTTATCTGCCCATCCAGATCTTCCACTAGCATATAAAACTGGAAAATCCAATTGTTCCTCATTAGCGTCTAAACTTACAAATAAATCAAAAGTTTCATCCAAAACTTCATTAGCTCTTTGATCAGCTTTATCTAATTTGTTTATTACAACAATAGGTTTTAATCCTTGTTTTAAAGCTTTAGATAATACGAATTTGGTTTGAGGCATAACACCTTCTGCTGAGTCTATAAGAAGCAATGCACCATCAGCCATACTTAAAACTCTTTCAACTTCTGCAGCAAAATCTCTGTGTCCAGGTGTATCAATAATATTTATTCTAGAGTCTTTCCAATTAATTGAAGCTGGTTTTGCTAGAATTGTAATTCCTCTTTCTTTTTCAAGTTCCCCTGAATCCATTAATCTTTCATCAACAACTTCATTCTCCCTAAAAGAACCACTTTGTTTCATTAGATTATCAATTAAAGTTGTTTTGCCATGGTCAACATGGGCTATGATAGTGATGTTTCTGATATTGTTAGTCATAAATTGTGGCTCTTATACATTAATTCTTTGATTTGAAAACTTAAAAAAACTCAGTATTTGTTAGATAAATTAGGTTTAATAAAAAATTCATTTCTTGTGATTGTTTTAAAAACATATAGATATCGCAATAAAATTAGAGGCAACAGATAATCAAGAACTTAATTTCAAAATAGATTTTTTAATCATCAAATGGAAAATTTTAGATCAATAAAAATAGAAGACTCATTAAAACATTCATTATCTAAAATGAATTTTATTAAGCCAACACCTATTCAAGGTATGGCCATTCCAGTTGCATTAGAGGGTAAAGATATTTTAGGTACCGCTCAAACAGGCACAGGTAAAACTTTAGCTTTTAGTATACCTTTAATTAATAAATTGATTTTAGATAAAAACGCTTTTGCGTTAGTGATGTGCCCAACAAGAGAACTAGCCTCACAAGTAATGGAAGCAATTAAAAGTATTATTAGTGACAAGATCAATATTAGAACAGCTTTATTAATTGGTGGCGAGTCTATGCAAAAGCAACTGAGACAACTGGGTAATAGGTCTAGAATAATAGTTGGTACACCTGGAAGAATTAATGATCACTTAAAAAGAAAAAGTTTAAACTTATCAGCAACAAAGTATTTAGTTCTAGACGAAACTGACAGAATGCTTGATATGGGCTTTACTCCACAAATTGAAATGGTTCTAAAATTTGTACCTAGAAATCATCAAACATTACTATTCTCAGCAACCTTACCTCAAAACATTTTAAGAATTTCAGAAAGATATTTAAATAAACCTGAGAGAATATCCACTGGGTCTACTTCAATACCAGTCTCAAAGATAAAGCAAGAGACAATCCAAGTTTTAATAGAAAATAAGTATGATGAATTAATAGATCAATTTTTAGCAAGAGAGGGATCTATTTTAGTTTTTGTTAAAACTAAAAGAAATGCTGATAAGATGGTTAAGCGTCTTAAGGAAGAAGGTCATTCTGCAGATGCAATTCATGGAGATCTTCGTCAAAGCAAAAGAGATCGTGTAATTAATTCTTTTAGAAAAGGTTTGAAAAGAATTTTAATTGCAACTGATGTAGCAGCAAGAGGTCTGGATATTCCATTAATTCAACACGTGATTAATTATGATCTACCACAAGTTCCAGAAGATTATATTCATAGAATTGGAAGAACTGCTAGAGCTGGGTCAGAAGGGTCTGCTTTAACTTTTTTAACACCAGACGATAGATCGATGTGGAATTCTATTAATAAATTGATAGATCCA
>CACKZI010000008.1 GCA_902604605.1 uncultured Pelagibacteraceae bacterium
GAATTAGGCTCGAACAACAAAAAATTAAAGATGAAGAGGCAAAAAAAATAAGAGAAGAAGCAAGAAAACTCAAAGATGAAGAGTTAAGAATTAAAATGCTTGACCGACAAAGAATGCGTGAAGAGCAAATAAGAATTAAAGAGGAAAAAATTAAATCCAAAGAAATACAGGCTGAGAAAATTAGGGAAGAAAAAGAAAGAGAAAGACAAGAACAAAACAGATTAAAAGATATTGAAAGACAAAAAAGATTGGATGAAGAGCAAAAAATAAGAGAAGCAGCCAGAAAATTGAAATACGAAGAGGAAAAATTAAGAGAAACAGAAAATAGGTTAAGACAATTAGAAATTGATAGACAACAGGATATTGAACGTCAGATTTTAAGGGAACAGTCTGAACAAAGAGCAAAAGATGAGGAATTAAGATTAAAAGAAGAAAAAATCAAAATGGCTGAAAGAGAAAGATTAGCAAAAGAAAAGGAAAGAAGAGAAAAAGAAGCAGAATTAAGGAAAGAAGAGGAAAAACAAAAGAGAATTCAAGAAGAAACACAATTAGCCGTAAAACAAAAAGAAGAAGAGGAAGATAGAATTAAAGAAGAAAATAAAAGAATTAAAGAATGGGAAGACAAATTTGATGTAGAGCAAAAAAAGAAAGAAGAAGAATTAATAAAGAAATTTTACAGTGATCATTCAATAATGAACAATGAGAATATTGAGGAAAAAAAGTTGGACAATAATGATAACGATAAAAATTTAGAAGAGGAAAACAAAAACAATTAACTATATTTTTTGATCATACTTACCAATCTTCCCAGTTTTTTGAAGAAGCTCATCGATAAATCTAAATATATTTATTTTTCTTTCATTTGAGGTTGGACTTTCTGTGACTATAACTAAAGAAGGTTTATTTGAAGATGCTCTAATTAAACCCCACGAGCCATCTTTAAAAGAAAATCTTACACCATTTACAGTTAATACTTCTTGAATTTCTTGATTATCAATTTTTATTTTACTTTCTTTAATTTTTTCAATTTGCTTAACAAGAATTTCTACAACTTTATATTTCTCTTCATCTTTACAATATGGTGCCATAGTTGGAGATTGGAATGTAATTGGAATTTCATTTATTATTTCACTCATCATTTTATTTTTTTTATCAAGGAGATGGCAAACTTGAATAGCAGAATTAATTCCATCGTCATATCCATAACCTAATGGTTGATTGAAAAAGAAATGTCCACTCTTTTCAAAACCGGCCAATGCTTTTTCATAAAAAACTTTTCTTTTAATATGAGAATGCCCTGTTTTCCAATATATAGTTTCACATTGGTTTTCTTTTAAAATTTTATCATTTGTATAAAGCCCCGTGGATTTAACATCTACAACAAATTTTGAATTTTTATGTAATGATGATAAGTTTCTTGCTATTAATAAACCTATTTTGTCTGAAAATATTTCGTTTCCTTGATTGTCGATTACTCCTACACGATCACCATCGCCATCAAATCCAAAACCAATATCAGCTTTATTATTCTTTACTTCTTTTGCTATTTCATGCAGCATTTTTAAATCTTCAGGGTTTGGATTATATTTAGGAAATGTCCAATCTAAATTACAATCTAACTCAATTACCTCACATCCAATTTCCCTTAAAATATCAGGTGCAAAAATTCCTGCAGTTCCATTACCACAAGCAACAACAGCTTTAATTTTTTTTTTAATTCTATTTTTTTGTATTAAATCTTTTTTATAAACTTCTTGATAATTCTTAATTTCTTTAATTTGGCCTTTTCCAGTAATAAATTTTTTATTTATAGTAATATCTTTAAGTTCTTTCATTTCCTCTGGTGCATGAGTTAAACCTTTTTGGATGCCCATTTTAACTCCAGTCCAGCCATTTTCGTTATGACTAGCTGTGATCATAGCAACTGCGTCAGCATTTAAATTGAATTGAGCAAAATAAACCATAGGAGATAAAGATAATCCTATGTCTTCAATAAAACATCCTGTCGAAATTAACCCTTTCACTAATCCTGTTTTAATTTCTTCACTATACGATCTGTAATCATGACCTACTATTACTCTTGGATTTTTTTTATCTGTATGTTGTATTATTTGTGTTCCTAAACCTTTACCAAGTTGAATGATTCCCTCAGCATTAATATCTTTATCATAAAGCCATCGTGCGTCATATTCCCTGAAACCATAGGGATCTATTTTTATTGATTGATTCATGCTGTTAATTACTTACCTTTTTTTCTTTTTTATAGTTGAATTATTTTTATATTGTTCTATAAATGTTCTATTGATTTACTGTTTATATAGTATATCAATATTAAACGCATACAACATATAGTTGTTTTCGTAAAAATAACAAAATATAATACATAATTATGAATAAGATTCTATCTCAAGCCTTAAAGAAAGCTGTCTCTGAATATAGCCCGGTGGTTAAAGAGGTATCTAAAGGGAGTAGACCTGATCTTTTTTCTTTAAACAATGAAACTGAACTCTTTCAGAATGATAGAGGGATCATAATTAAAATTGATCGTTCTAGAGATGCTAATTTAACTGACTTTGGTAAAGCAACTTTAAAAGATAGATATCTTGGTCACAATGAGTCCTTTCAAGATTTATTTGCACGTGTTGCAAGTTCTTATGCAGATGACAATTTACATGCACAAAGAATTTATAATTATATAAGTAATTTATGGTTCATGCCAGCGACACCTGTTTTGTCAAATGGTGGAACTAAAAGAGGTTTGCCAATTTCATGTTTTCTTAATGAAGCATCTGATAGCCTTGGAGGAATTTTAGATCTTTGGAGTGAAAATGTTTGGCTAGCAGCAAAAGGTGGTGGTATTGGAAGTTACTGGGGTAACTTAAGATCTATTGGAGAAAAAATAGGTAAAGTTGGAAAAACCTCTGGAATAATTCCTTTTATAAAAGTTATGGACTCTTTAACGATGGCAATCAGTCAAGGATCTTTGCGAAGAGGTTCTGCAGCTTGCTACCTTCCTGTTGATCATCCAGAAATAGAGGAATTTATCGAGATGAGAAGACCGACCGGTGGAGATCCAAATAGAAAAGCTCTAAATTTACATCATGGTGTTTTAGTTTCAGATGCATTTATGCGAGCTGTTGAAACAGATGAGCAGTGGGCATTAAAAAGCCCAGCTGATGGAACAGTTCAACAAACGATATCTGCGAGAAATCTATGGATCAGATTGTTAACTGCTAGAATTGAAACAGGTGAACCTTATATAATTTATATTGATACTGTTAACAGATTAATACCGCAGCATCATAAACTCGCTAATTTAACAGTTAAAACATCTAATTTATGCAGTGAAATAACTTTACCAACAGGTATCGATAAAGATGGAAAAGATAGAACAGCTGTTTGTTGTTTGTCTTCATTAAATTTAGAAAAATATGATGAGTGGAAAGATGATCCTGATATGATTGGTGATGTTATGAGATTTTTAGATAATGTTTTATCTGATTTTATCAATAAAGCTCCAGATCAATTCAAAGATGCCATATATTCAGCAGAAAGAGAAAGAAGTGTTGGTTTGGGAGTAATGGGTTTCCATTCCTTCTTACAAAAAAATAGAATTCCACTTGAGTCAGTGATGGCTAAATCTTGGAATAAAAAAATATTTAAACAAATCGACGAACAAGTTAACAAAGCTTCAAAAAATTTAGCTAAAGAAAGAGGAGCTTGTCCTGATGCTGCTGAATATGGTTATCAAGAGAGATTTTCAAATAAAACTGCTATTGCTCCCACAGCTTCTATTTCAATTATTTGTGGTGGAGCTTCTCCTGGAGTTGAACCCATAGCTGCAAATAGTTATACACATAAAACTTTGTCAGGATCTTTTAATGTTAGAAATAGGTATTTAGAAGAAATTTTAGATGGTTATGGTAAAAATGATGATGAGACGTGGTCTACAATAACAACTAACCAAGGCTCTGTTTCTCATCTAAATTTCTTAACAGATTTAGAAAAAGATGTTTTTAAAACTGCTTTTGAGTTAAATCAAAAATGGATTATTGAATTAAGTGGAGATCGAACACCTTATATTTCACAAGCACAATCGGTTAATTTATTTTTACCAGCAGATGTTCACAAAAAAGAATTACATAGAATTCATTTTGATGCATGGAAAAAAGGTCTAAAAAGCCTTTATTATTGCAGATCAAAATCAATTCAAAGAGCTGAAAATATTAATGATGCAAAATCTACAGATATTACAGCCAATGTATATAAATCTAAAAAACAACAAACAAACGAAGAACCAGAATACGAGGAGTGTTTATCATGTCAGTAGTAAAGAAAATTAAAGTTGAAAAAAAAGAAATAATACAGCCAAAAAAAATGGGCTTATTAGTCGAAAACCCAGTTTACAAACCTTTTAGGTATCCATGGTGCTACGATGCATGGTTAACACAACAAAGAATTCATTGGCTTCCAGAGGAAGTTCCACTAGGTGATGATGTAAGAGATTGGCAAAAAAATTTATCTCAATCAGAGAAAAATTTATTAACACAAATATTCAGATTCTTTACGCAAGCTGATGTTGAAGTTAGTAATTGCTATTTAAGACATTATACAACGGTATTTAAACCTACTGAAGTGTTGATGATGATGACAGCTTTTGCATCAATGGAAACAGTTCACATTGCAGCATATTCACATTTGCTTGATACAATAGGAATGCCTGAGTCAGAATATTCGGCTTTCATGAAATATAAAGAAATGAAAGATAAGTATGACTACATGCAAGATTTTAATGTAAATTCAAAAGAAGATATTGCTAAAACAGTTGCGGTATTTAGTGCTTTTACAGAAGGGCTTCAATTATTTGCTAGTTTTGCAATTTTATTAAACTTTCCTAGACACAATAAAATGAAAGGAATGGGCCAAATAGTTACTTGGTCTGTTAGAGACGAAACTCTTCATTGTAATTCTATGATAAGAATTTTTAAGGAGTTTATAAAAGAAAATCCAGAAATATGGACTCCTAAACTTAAAAAAGAACTTTATGAAGCCTGCAGAACTATAATTGAACATGAAGACGCATTTATAGATCTTGCTTTTGAAATGGGTCCAATGGAAGGTTTAACAGCCAAAGATGTTAAAGATTATATTAGATTCATTGCTAACAGAAGATTAGATCAACTTGGCTTAGAAGCAATTTATGACGTGCAAAAAAATCCTTTAGGATGGCTAGACACTATGCTGAATGCAGTTGAGCATATGAACTTTTTTGAAGGTCGTGCAACTGAATATTCTAAAGCATCAACTCAGGGAACTTGGGTAGAAGCATTTAGTTAATTACTTTGAAATACAAAAAGTATTTTAGAAAAACAAGCCTTAAGCAAAAAGGTGATGGGGATTTTTTTTTAGAGGAAATAAAAAAAAAGAAACCAAAATTCTTTTTAGAAGTAGGAGTTTTTCACGGTGTTACAGCCAGAAACGTCTGTGAATTACTTTATCAAATTCATAAAAATGATTTTAAATATATAGGTTTAGATTTATTTGAGAAAAATGATGAAAATAAAACAGAAATAATTCCTAATACTAAATTTTCAAATCCATTAAAAAAAATTTATTTTGAATATATAAAAAGGCAAGACCCATATAGTCTAGAGTCAGTAAAAGATTTGCTAAAAAAATTTCATAGAAATGTTCATCTAATAACTGGAAATTCTAATAAGGTTTTAAACAAAATAGATATGTCTAAAATAGATTTCGTTTTTTTAGATGGCGGTCATGATTATAATACTGTCATTAATGATTTAAATAATTGCGTAGATGTTGTGAAAAGAGGTGGCACCATTTTATGTGATGACTATAATTTATCTTACGCTCCAGGCGTAAAAAAAGCTATTGATGAATTTACTCAATTAAATAACTTGGATTGTAAAATACTATGTAACTCTAGATTTGCTAAAATTGAACGGAAATAGTTTTTTTTATTTCAATATATCAAATATAATTTTAAATACCTTTTTAACCACTGCTTTTTGAATATTTTTTCTATTTTTTTGTCTAAAAAAGTTTTTAAAGATGACAGTTTTGTTGCCCTTTTTAATACCGATATAAACTAAACCAACTGGTTTTTTTTTACTACCACCTTTTGGGCCTGCAATACCTGTCACAGAGATGTTGATTGTAGTTTTAGATAATTTAGATAGATTAACAACCATTGCTTTACAGCATTGAGGACTCACAGCACCATATTTTTTTATGATATTTTTGTTAACTTTTAATATCTTTATTTTTGATTGATTTGAGTAAGTAACAATGCCTAAATTAAAAACTTTTGAAGATCCACTAAAAGAAGTTATAGTTGAAGCAAGCATTCCGCCAGTGCATGATTCAGCAAAAGAAATTCTTTGTTTTTTTTTAATTAATTTTTTAATTAAGGAAATCATTAGATGAAATTACTTTTCAATATCATGAAAAAAATTAAACATATAACTACGTAAAATCCAGCAAAAATATCATCCATTATTACTCCAAAGTTATTCTTAAAATTTTTATCAAAGTAATTAACTGGAAACGGCTTAACTATATCAAAAAATCTAAATAAAAAGAAACATACAAAATAAAAAAATACTGCTTCATTTGATGTTTTTTCTGTACCATGGGAAATTTCATATAGATATATTGGTATAGACTGACCGATAAATTCGTCAATTATAACCTCTTTAGGATCTTTATTATCATTTTCTTCAATATAATTTGCTACTGCAGGGAAAGAATAAATAAAAATTAAAATCAAAATTAACAAGATAAAGCTAGATGATAAATTAAATATATGGAAAAAAAAATATAATAAAATAGTTGTAGCTAACGAGCCAAAAGTTCCAGGTATATATTTTACTTTACCTAAACCAAACATTGTGACAAAAATAGAATTAAATTTTTTAATCATTTTTATTTATTGAACTTATAACTTCACAAGCAATTGCTTTCTCTATTCCAATTAAACCTAATTTTTCAACTGTTTTTCCTTTTAAATTTATTTTATCTTCTTTTAAATTCATAATTCTAGATAAAGAATTTATTATTTTATTACGATATTTAGCAACATTAGGTTGTTCACATATTAAATTTATATCTATGTTGTTAATTGTAAAGTTTTCTTTTTTTAATAAATTTAAAATAGGTTTTAACATCTTGATAGATCTTATATTTTTAAGTTTTTTTCTATTACTTGGAAAATAAGTTCCAATATCTTTTTTCCTTAAAGCACCTAAAAGTGAGTCAATTATAGCATGAATGATGACATCTCCATCTGAGTGTCCTTTTAGACCCGAATGAAAAGGAATATTTGTCCCACCTAAAAAAAGTTTTTTTTTCTTAATCAATCTATGAATATCAAAACCAATACCAAAATAAGTATTATAATTTTTCAAATCATTTTGAAAAGTGATTTTAGTATTTTGAATTTCACCTGAAATAAATTTTAATTTTTGGTTATTGTTTATGAATAAACTTGCTTCATCAGTAATATTTTTGGGTTGATTTAATGCAAGTTTAAAAAGATCATTAAATTTAAATGCCTGAGGTGTCTGGGTTAATAAAGTGTCTTTTTTATCAATATTATAAATTTGATCATCAATTTTATACTTTATTGAGTCCTTCGAATATGTAATTGGAACAACAGCTTTATTTCTCTTTAATTCTAAAACAAGTTTTTTGAGTAATTTTATTGAAAAATTAGGCCTTGCAGCATCATGAATTAAAACATTTGTTGGTTTAAATTTTTTAATATATTTCAATGCAGCAAGTGAGGAGTCAGACCTTTCTTTTCCACCCTTAATTATTAAGATTTGTTTAGAATATTTTTTAATTTTTAATAGTTTAGTGTCTTTAACTACTACAATTATTTTTTTAAAAAGGTTAGATTCTAGAGATTTATCAATTGAATGTTCAATTATTGGTTTATTTTTGTATATAACAAATTGTTTGAGTTTATTTGAACCAAATCTTTTACCTTTCCCAGCAGCTAATATTACAAAATAGTTGTTCATTTATTTAAATGTTATAATTCTTACACATGTTAGAATTTTTGAAAAAAAATGTATTCATAATTATTCTATCTAGTATCACACTATTTATAGGTTTTTTAACTTTTTTAACATTTATAGATAGAAGTTTTATCGAACTTAATCAAAAAAATTTACAATATTTATTAATTTTAAATATTTTTTTACTATTTTTATTATTTGCGTTTATTTTTATTGAAATAAAAAAATCAATTAAAAACGATATTGACAAAGATGGTTTATCATCAAATAAAAAGTACATTACTTACTTTTCATTATTTACTTTAATCCCATCAATTTTAATATCAATATTTTCTCTATTCCTATTCTCTTTTGCATTAGAAAAGTATTTTGATAAAAAGGTAACAACAGTAGTTAATAATTCTTATGAACTAGCCAAAAGTTATGTCCAAGAAGTAAGAAACAAAATTGAGGCAGATATTGTTTTGATTGCATTTGATACTAATAAAAGTGCAAAATTTTTGAATGATAATGAAAATGAATATTTAAGATTTTTAAAAACTCAAAAATTAATTAGAGATGTTGATGAGATTCATATTATTGATGAGGATAAAAATCTTTTATTTTCAACTATCGATAATAATCAAGAATACAAACCACCTATTGATAAAGCATTAAATTTGGTGCTAGATGATGATAGACCACTTAAGATAATTAATGCACCAGAAAATATTTCTGCTGCAATTATTAGATTACAAGCTTTTAAAAATAGATTTTTATATGTGGTAAAATATTTAGATAAAGATATATCGAATTATTTAGCTGAGTCACAAGAAGCTATTAACTTTTATTACACAGTAGAGGAAAAAAGTACAGGTATTAAAGTTTCTTTTGCTATAATTTATTTAATTATTGTAACTTTACTTTTGTTTATTTCTATTACAATCGCTATAAGATTTTCTTCAAGATTTTTTAGATCAATAAATAATCTTATATTAGCTTCGACTTCTATCGGAGAAGGAAATTTAAATATAAAAGTTCCAGAAATGAAAACAGATAAAGATCTTGAAAAATTAAATAAAAATTTTAATTCAATGATAAGTCGTCTTAAATATCAACAAGAGAAACTAATTATAAACGAAAGACATGAAGCTTGGGGAAATTTAGCAAGAAAACTGGCTCATGAAATTAAGAACCCTTTAACTCCACTACAATTAACAATCGATAATATAAAAAATAAATATTCAACTCAGATAAAGGAAAATGATCAAAATAACTTTATGGATAATTTAAAGATTATAAATAATCAAATTAAACAAATTGAAAATTTAGTTAATGAATTTTCTGACTTTGCTAGAATGCCAAAACCAATTCTAAAAGAAAATGATATAATAATGATACTTGTTGAGAACATTAAACTTTTAAGTGAGCTTGATAAATCTATTGAAATTAATTTAATTAAAAAAAATGAAAATGTATTTTTTAATTGTGATAAAGAACAGTTAGGTAGAGTTTTTTTCAATTTGATAAAAAATTCCATAGAAAGTATCCATCAAAAAGCTGAAAATAACCCGAATTTAAAGAAAAAAATATCAATTGAAATTTTAAGTGATTATGATCATATAAAGATAGTACTTATTGATAACGGTGTAGGATTTGACAATTTTTCAAATAATTTAAAAGATATTTTGAATCCATATTTTACAACAAAAAAGAATGGAACAGGTCTGGGCTTATCGATTGTTAATAAGATTATAAATGATCATAATGGAAAACTTGAATTTATACCGATATCAAATGGAGCAAAGGTAGAAATTAATTTTAATTTAGATGTTAATTGAAATTTTAATAGTTGATGATAATGCGGATATAAGAAATATCTTAAATGATATGATTATAGATGCAGGTTATAAAACAAGATTAGCTGCTAATTACAATCAAGCTCTTTCGGAAATAGATAAAAAAATGCCTGATGTTGCTATTTTAGATGTTAAATTAGATAAAGGTGATAATGATGGAATTAAACTTTTAACACACATTAAGTCAAAAAATAAAGATGTTCCAGTAATTATAATTTCTGGTCATGCAAATGTAGAGATGGCAGTTAGTTCATTAAAACATGGAGCATTTGAATTTATTGAAAAACCATTTGATCAAGCAAGATTGTTAAATTTTATAAAGAGAGCTGTTGAAAATTTAAGTTTAAAAAAGCAGAACAAAGATTATGAAAGTAAGTTATTTTCATCTTACGAACTAATAGGGGAAAGCAAAAATATATTAAATATTAAAGATCAAATAAATAAAATTTCTTTGACTGAAAGTAGAGTCTTAATTAATGGACCCTCTGGTTCTGGAAAAGAATTAATTGCGAGGAAAATTCATAAAAATTCAAAAAGAAAAAACAAACCATTTGTTATAATTAATGGTGCCTTACTTGACTCTGATAAATATGAACTTGAGTTATTTGGAGAAGAAAAAATTAATGGCTCAATTTCCTATGGTGCTTTAGAAAAATCTAATAAAGGCACTTTATTAATAGATCAAGTTTCCGAAATTCCATTAAATATACAATCAAAAATCTTAAGAGTTTTGACTGATCAAAAATTTAAAAGATTAAATGGTAATAATGATATAAATGTTGATGTAAGATTGATATGTTCTTCAAGTAAAGATTTAAAAAATGAGATCGAAATTGGTAATTTCAGAGAAGATTTGTATCATAGACTCAATGTGTTTGAGATTAATATAAAACCTTTAAATGAGAGATTAGCTGATATTCCATTGTTAATTAAATATTTTTCAAAAAAAATATCTGATAACTACAATATTAAAGAATTAGATATTGATGAAAATGATAGTTATATATTGAATCATAATTGGCATGGGAACGTCAGAGAATTAAGGAATTTAATTGAAAGAATAGCAATTTTACAACCAGAAAATAAAGAAAAAGTATCGAATATTGTAAAAGAATCTTTAAAAAGTGATAACATAAATGAAAGGATAACTGAAACAAGTCTTTCTGTACCCTTAAAAGAAGCTAGAGAAAAATTTGAAAAAGAATATTTAACTATTCAATTGAAAAAATTTAATGGAAATATATCAAAAACAGCCAGTTTTGTTGGAATGGAGAGAAGTGCTCTTCATAGAAAATTAAAAGGTCTAGGTATAAAAGAATTTAATTAAAATGAATATTATTATTTGTGGTGCTGGAAGAGTAGGATTTACTATTTCAAAACTATTAAGTGAACAGGGTCATTCTATTACTGTCATTGATCAATCGAGTGAAGATATACAAAAAATTAACGATAGCTTAGATGTTAAAGCAATTGTTGGCAAAGCTACTTATCCTTCAATATTAGAAAAGGCTAATGCCACAGAAACCGATATGATTATTGCCGTCACAAGAAATGATGAAATTAACATGTTAATATGCCAAATAGCTTTTTCAATTTTTAATATTCCAAAAAAAATAGCTAGAATAAGATCACAAGATTATTTAAATCCAAAATTCACAAGGGTTTATAATAAAGAAAATCTACCTATTGATGTAATTATCTCTCCAGAAATAGAAATTGCTAAGTCAATTCAAAGAAAATTAGAAGCCCCAGGAGCTTTGGATAGTGTACCATTTACTGATAACAAAATCAGATTGTTAGAAATTTTAATAAGAGATGATTGTAAATCAATCAACATTAAATTTAATGAATTAACTAAAAAATATCCAAAACTAGAAGCGAATGTAATTGGTATTAATAGAGATAGTAAATTTTTTATACCAAAAAAAACAGATTGTGTAAAAAAAGATGATAAGATTTATGTAATTATTAACTCGTCACAAATGCCAGAAACTTTAACAGCTTTTGGACGTGAAGAAAAAATTTCTAAAAAAATATTGATAATAGGTGGAGGTAACATAGGTTTTAATCTTGCAAAAAATATTGAGGAAACTTTAGAGTCAACAAGGGTAAAAATCGTAGAAAAAAATAAACAAAGAGCCGAGTATTTAGCAAATGAATTAAATGATGCTATCGTTATTAATGGAGATGGATTGGATGAAGAAGTTTTAACTGAAGCTAATTTAGATGAGGCTGAGACTGTTCTAGCTTTGACAAATGATGATGAGGATAATTTAATGGTCAGTGTTTTGGTCGAGAAATTTACTAAAGATCAAAAAAAAATTGATGATAAAAGAACTATGGCTTTAATTAATAAACCTAATTATTCTTTACTACAATCTTCATTAAAGATTGATGATTTGATTGATCCAAGAATGACTACAGTATCTAGTATTCTAAAACATATACATAAAGGAACAATAGAAAATGCTTACACTATTTCGAATGGGGAATATGAAGTAATTGAAGCAGAAATTATTGAGACTTCAGAATTAATAAATAAAGAATTAAAAAACTCAAACCTTCCAGAGGAATTGAGAATAGGGGCTGTATTAAGAGATAAAAAAATTATTATTCCAAGATCAAACTTTATATTTAAAAAAGATGATAGAGTTGTATTTATTGTAAAGAAAGAGTCGATATCTTTTGTAGAAAATATTTTTAGATTAAGCTCAGTATAATTTAATGTTTACATTACAGACCAGATATTTAAGTTTTTTCTTTGGATTGATTTCAGTTTTATCCTTTTTTAATATTATCTATTCGTATTATCTTAATTTATATTTAAATTTAGATACTTATTATTTTAGTTTAATTATTTCATTTTTATTAAGTATCATATTTTACAAAATAAAAGTTAATGAAAATAAACAAACAATATTTGATAAAATATTAACTGTCTTTTTTGGATATTTATTAATACCTTTAGTTCTTTCAATCCCATTTTATTTAAGTATATATAATTTAACTTTTTTAAATTCTTACTTTGAATCAATATCAGGATTTACCTCAACCGGATTCACAATTTTTGAAAATATTAAACATGTTGATCAAAGTTTAATTTTATGGCGTTCATCGACACAGTGGATAGGTGGACTTTATTTTCTTTTTTCAATTATTTTTTTAATAGACATATACGATGATAACTTCAAAAAAAGTTTAACAAACTTTATATCCTTTAATAGTTCAGAAATATTTAAACAAGCAATAAAAATTTTTTTGTTATATTCAAGTTTAACTTTGATAATTTTTATAATATTGAATATTTTTTCTATAAGATCATTTAATTCATTGAATTTAGCTTTGACATTAATTTCTTCAGGAGGATTTTTACCTGTCAATGACCTGTCAAATATACTTAGAGAAAATTCACAAATAATAGTTTTATCACTTTTAATGTTAACATCTTTTTTTAGTATTTTTTTTATATATAATCTGTTTATTTCTAAAAATAGAAATATTAATTTCTTTTATGAAGACCTTCATTTAATTATTTATTTTCTAATAATAGTTTTAATTTTTTTTCTATTCTTTAGTTTAAATAATAACTTTTCAAATAACCTTTTATCTATAACAAGTAGTATTTCTAATATAGGTTTTTCTCTAAAATCAAATCAAACAAATTTAAATTTTATTTTTCTTATATTGGTAATAATTGGTGGTTCTTTTTTTTCAACTAGTTCAGGTTTGAGATTTATTAAGATTTATTCACTACTAAAATATTCTCTTAATCAAATTTTATCTTTCAGCAAACCAAAGAATATATTTATGAATAAGCTAATTTTTACTAAAATAAATTTTAACCTAAATGAAATAAACAAATATTTCTTAACAGTAATAATTTTTATTTTTTCACTTTTTATTTTGACATCATTATTGGGTTTAAGTGGAATAAATTTTGAATATGCTTTTAAACTATCTGTCCTAACTCTAATGAATACCGTAAACTCTTCTATCTACGGTTTAAATGAATTTGATTTTAATAATTTACATTTTTTTACAAAGTATTGTCTTATTTTATTTATGATAATTGGTAGAATTGAGCTGTTAACAATTTTGCTTATATTGAAAAAATTTCTTTTTAAAAATTAGTTTATTGTTATATTTGTGTTTTTTAAATTATGCGCCCTTAGCTCAGCTGGATAGAGCATCGGTTTTCTAAACCGAGGGTCGGAGGTTCGAATCCTCCAGGGCGCGCCATTTTTGTCATTTTTTATTATAATTTTTTTCAATAATTTACTTGACTGAAATCCTTTAAATTACCTTATCTCTTTAAATTTTCCTTGAAGAGAGTTTTTTATCATGATTAAATTATGGATATTCAAAACAATGTTTTGAATTATTTGTTAACAAATAAATAATAACAGAAGGAAGAATAATGTTTAAATACTTAAAACAATTAACTTCTTTAGTTGCTATGGTAGCTGTGTTGTTTACTTTTACAACAGAGTCTATGGCTGCTAAAAAATCTAAAACACTTAAAAACACTCAAAAGAAGGGTTTTGTAAGATGTGGAGTATCTCAAGGTCTTCCAGGATTTTCTAACGCTGATGCTGCAGGAAATTGGACTGGAGTTGACGTTGATGTATGTAGAGCGGTAGCTGCTGCAGTTCTAGGTGATGCAAACAAAGTTAAGTTTACACCACTAAGTGCTAAAGAGAGATTTACAGCTTTAACTTCTGGTGAGATTGATATCTTATCAAGAAACACAACTTGGACTCTTTCTAGAGATGCTGATATCGGACTTACTTTCGTAGGTGTGAACTTTTACGATGGACAAGGTTTCATGGTAAGAAAAAGTTCAGGTATAACTTCAGTTGATCAATTCAAAAATGGTATCTCAGCTTGTACAAACATTGGTACAACTACTGAGCTAAACATGAGAGATTTCTTTAATTCAAGAGGAATTTCTTATGAGCCAGTTGCTTTTGAAAAAGCTGACGAAGTTGTAGCTGCTTATGATGCAGGTAGATGTGATACTTACACTACTGATAAATCTGGTTTAGCTGCTCAAAGAACAAAAATGAAAAACCCTGATGAACACATTGTTTTACCAGAAACTATTTCTAAAGAACCTTTAGGACCAGTTGTTAGACAAGGTGACTCAGTATGGGAAGATATCGTAAGATGGTCTTTGAACACTATGATCGAAGCAGAAGAATACGGTATTACTTCAGCTAACGCAGACTCAATGAAAACTTCAGATAATCCACAAATCAAAAGACTTGTTGGTGCTGAAGGTGAAATGGGTGCAGCATTCGGTTTAGATAATGAGTGGAACTTAAGAATTATCAAACAAGTTGGAAACTATGGTGAAAGTTATAAGAGAAATATAGCTGACACAGGTATTTTACCAGACAGAGGTCCAAATGAATTATGGACTAAAGGTGGTATATTATACGTTCCACCATCAAGATAATTTAAGTTATAAATTACATAAAAAGGGCTAGATTCTTCTAGCCCTTTTTTTTATAAACTCATATATTATCACCACAGTGAATTTTAAACTTAAAGATATAGGCCCACAATTAATGACAGTTATAGCTGTCGTTCTTGTCTTTGGTTTTTTTACTTATAACGCCCAAGTCAATATGGAGAATAGAGGTATTGATTTTGGTTATGGATTTTTATCACAAGAGTCTTCATTTGATGTTCAATTTTCTTTAATTGAATATGATGGATCTCATTCCTATTTTAGAGCATATTTAGTTGGTTTATTAAATACTATACTTGTATCAGTTATTGGAATTATTTTAGCTACAATACTCGGAGTGATAGTTGGAATTGCAAGGTTATCTCCAAATTATTTAATTAATAAGTTTGCAGCATTTTACGTAGAATTTTTTAGAAATATCCCATTACTACTACAAATTTTTTTTTGGTATTTCGCTGCTTTAAGAGCATTACCACTTCCACAGGATGCAGAAGCAATGTTTGGAATTTCATTTTTAACAATAAAAGGTTTGTTTGTTCCTGCCTTTATTTGGCAAAATTTAAATGTTTTCTTGTATTCAGTACTTGCAGCAATTATTGCAATAATTATTATTCGAATTCACGCAAAAAAGTTACAAGAAACTCAAGGTAAACAAATACCAGTTTTATTGATATCAATAGGATTAATTTTAATTTTACCTCTTTTGAGTTTTTTGATTGGAGGTGTTAGTTTATCATTTGAAGTTCCTGTCTTAAAACAGCTAGCTACAACATCATTCATTTATGAAGGTGGTGTAAGTTTGCCACCTGAATTAATTGCTTTAGCATTATCCTTGTCCTTATACACAGCAACTTTTATAGCTGAATGTGTGAGAGCAGGAATTCAAGGAGTTGGTAAAGGTCAAAAAGAGGCTGCAGCATCAATTGGGTTAACTCCAAATCAAGTTTTGAAGTTAGTGGTAATGCCACAGGCACTTAGAATAATAATACCACCAACAACAAACCAATATTTAAACTTAACTAAAAATTCTTCTTTAGCAGCTGCAATAGCTTATCCAGATTTAGTATTAGTTTTTGCTGGAACTGCATTGATGCAGACAGGTAAAGCAATTGAAATTGTGTCTATCACAATGTTTACTTACTTATCATTAAGTATCTCAATTTCATTATTAATGAACTGGTACAATAGAAAAATAGCTATAACGGAAAAATAATGTCTAAAATTAACTTTTTAAAACCAGATAAATCTAATCTAAATACTTTTTTATATTTAGGTTCATTTTTGTTTTTTATTAGTGTTTTGGATGTTCTGCTAAATTCTTTTTTTAGTCTAAATATAACTGGTTTTTTACCTGGGTTTATAAGTTTTTTATTGCCTCTTATATTGGGTTTTATTGGGCTTTATTTCATAAGAATTGAGTTAAGTGGAATTAAACAACTAGATTTATTAAATAAACATATAAATACAAACAACTTTAACGCTATTTTATCACTATTAATCATATTCATAATTTTAAAATCAATTCCACCCATATTAAGTTGGTTTTTTGTTGATGCTAGTTTTGCTGGTGACTCAAAAGATGTTTGTACAGGTACAGGAGCTTGTTGGACATATATTAAAGTTTGGATGAGAAGATTTATGTATGGTATGTATCCTAATGGAGAACAATGGAGAATAAATTTATCATTTATATCTTTAGCCTTACTTGGATCAGTTGGATATTTCGCAACTAACAAATTTAAGAAATATTTAACACTTTACTATGTTGTAATTTATCCTTTTATTGCCTTCTTATTCATTTTTTTCTTTATTTCAGGTGGTCCAGTATTTTTTGATTTTTCATATGGAATAATTGCTGCAATTCTATCTATAATTATCGGTTTTTTTATTCCCAGTAAATTTAAGTTTTATTATTTCCTGATAGTTCCTTTTGCTTTATATATTTTATTAAAGTATTTCATTTTTTATGAAGAATTAATCGAATTAGGAAAATTAGATGGATTAAACTGGGTAGAAACTGGTGCTTGGGGTGGATTATCTTTAACTTTTATAATTTCATTTTTTTGTTTAATTTTTTGTTTTCCAATAGGAATGGCTTTTGCTTTAGGTAGGAGGTCAGGTTTCCCATTAATTAGATATATATCTATAGGTTTTATTGAATTTTGGAGAGGTGTTCCATTAATTACAGTTTTATTTATGTCAGCTGTAATGTTTCCAATGTTTTTACCTGCAGATTTCTTTATAGATAAATTGGTTAGATGTATAATAGCTATTTCATTATTTGAGGCAGCATATGTTGCTGAAGTCATCAGAGGTGGATTACAGGCGTTACCTAGAGGTCAGTATGAAGCTGCAAAATCATTAGGCATGGGATATTGGAGAATGCATATATTTGTAATTTTGCCACAAGCTTTAAAATTAGTTATTCCTGGTATAGCAAATACATTTTTAGCTTTAGTTAAAGATACACCACTAATTTTTGTAGTTGGTCTCTTAGAAATAGTAGGAATGTTGAATTTAGCTAAAACTAATCCAGAATGGTTAGGTTTTGCTATGGAAGGGTATGTATTTGCTGCAATAATTTTCTGGATTATTTGTTATGCAATGAGTAAATATAGTTATAATTTAGAACAAAAATATAAAACAGATCGATAAAATTATGTCAGATAATATTATTCAAATAAATAATATGAATAAATGGTTTGGTGATTTCCAAGTTTTAAAAGGAATTAATTTAGAGGTTAAACCAAAACAAAAAATTGTTGTTTGTGGTCCTTCAGGATCTGGTAAATCTACTTTAATAAGATGCATTAACAGATTAGAGGAACATCAAGAGGGAGACATAGTAGTTGATGGAACAACATTAACAGAGGATACGAAAAATATAGAACAAATTAGAGCAGAAGTCGGAATGGTGTTTCAGCAATTTAATCTATTCCCACATTTATCTATTTTAGATAATTGTACTTTAGCTCCAATTTGGGTAAAGAAAATGCCCAAAAAAGATGCAGAAGATTTAGCTTTAAAACACTTGGAAAGAGTTCAAATATTAGATCAAGCTCAAAAATATCCTGGTCAACTATCTGGTGGTCAACAACAAAGAGTAGCAATAGCTCGTGCACTTTGCATGGAACCTAAAATTATGCTTTTTGATGAACCTACATCAGCTTTAGACCCTGAAATGATTAAAGAAGTACTTGATGTTATGGTTAATTTAGCAAAACAAGGAATGACAATGATTGTAGTTACTCATGAAATGGGATTTGCTAAAGAGGTAGCTGACCAAATGATTTTTATGGATGAGGGTATGATTGTAGAAAAAGCTGATACTAAGGAATTTTTTGCTAATCCAAAGAGCGAAAGAACCAAACTTTTCTTAAGCCAGATACTATAGATCAATTCATTTTCAAGAAATTTTTCTTTATTTTAGGCGAATCTAATGCTTGACAGGGTATTTGTTAAGCCCCCATTTTATCAAAAAAAAAATAAATATATCTTGCAGTAGGTTATAAAAAAATGTTGAATTGTGTTTTAATAAAAAATTAAGAGGGGTCTTAATGGAAGATAATTTTAACAAACACTTAGGAAACAAATTAAAGTTAAGAAGATTAGCTTTAGGTTTAACTCAAACAAAAGTAGCAAAAGCAATAAATGTTACATTTCAACAAATACAAAAATACGAAAAGGGCACTAATGGTGTAAGCTCAATTAGACTTTTACAACTTTCAAATTATTTAAAAGTTCCTATAAACTATTTCTTTGAAGATTTTTCAGAATATTTGATTAATTTAGAAAAATCTCAAGAGGGACATATGAATGTTAATTATAATTTTTTAGTAAAATTGTATTCAGAGTTGAATGCTGACCAAAAATTAAAATTTAATAAATCATTACAGGTTTCGACTAATAATATTTCAAAAGCAATATAATTATTGGCTCCTCGGGCAGGACTCGAACCTGCGACCAATTGATTAACAGTCAACTGCTCTACCAACTGAGCTACCGAGGAATGTAAAAAGCCAAACTTACTTTTTTTTCATACTAAAACAAGATTTTTTTTGGAGGCAACGCCCGGAATCGAACCGGGATACAAGGATTTGCAATCCTCTGCGTAACCATTCCGCCACGTTGCCAGTTTTAGTAGATAGCTACAAAGAGTTTTATATAAAATATTTGCAATTAGTCTATTAAATAACGTTCTAATTTGATTATTGTTAATTTAAATTAATAAATTATAAACTACTTAATCCATGAATAGTGATAAATATATACATTCTGAAGTAGAAGATAATATTTATTCTTATTGGGAAAAAAACAAATTATTTAAACCGAAGAAAAACTCAAAAAAATACTCAATTGTTATTCCACCTCCTAATGTAACTGGAAGTTTACACATGGGTCATGCATTAAATAATTCAATTCAGGATCTTTTAGTTCGTTATTATCGAATGAATAATTATGAAACTTTGTGGCAACCAGGAACTGATCATGCTGGAATAGCAACCCAAGCTCTTGTTGAAAAAAAACTTGAAAATGAAAATTTAAATAAAAATGATTTAGGCAGAGAAAAGTTTATAGAAAAAGTGTGGGAATGGAAAAATCAATATGGGGATATTATTATTAATCAGCTTAAAAAACTTGGGTGCTCCTGTGATTGGTCTAGAAACGCTTTTACAATGGATGAAAATCTATCAAAATCAGTAATTAAAGTTTTCGTTGAATTACACAAAAAAAAATTAATTTATAAAGCAGAGAAATTAGTCAATTGGGACACAGTCTTAAAAACTGCAATATCTGATTTAGAAGTTGATCAAAGGGAAATGAATTCAAAAATTTTCTATATTAGATACTCAATAGATAATTCTAACGATTTTATAACTATTGCAACGACAAGACCTGAAACGATGCTTGGAGATACAGCTATTGCTGTTAATCCAAAAGATAAAAGATTTAAAAAATATGTGGGCAAAACTGTCACAATCCCAATAGTAGGCAGAAAAATAAAAATTATAAAAGATAATTATGCTGATCCGGAACAGGGGACTGGTGCATTAAAGATTACTCCTGCACATGACTTTAATGATTATGATGTGGGTCAAAGAAATAAGTTAGATATTATAAATGTGTTCACTGAGGACGGAAAAATTAATAATAATGCACCTAGTGATTATGTTGGATTAGACAGATTTGAAGCACGTAAAAAAATTTTAAATGAGTTAAAAGAAAAAGATTTTTTTGTTAAAGAAGAAAATATTAAAAATAAAGTACCATATGGGGATAGATCAAATTCAGTTATTGAACCTTTTTTAACAGAGCAATGGTTTGTAAACGCAAAAAAATTATCTGTAAAAGCTAAACAAATAGTTAAATCAAAAAAAACTAATTTCTTTCCAGAAAATTGGTCAAAGACTTATTTTCAATGGATGAACAATATCGAGCCTTGGTGTATTTCTAGACAACTTTGGTGGGGCCATCAAATACCAGCTTGGTATGGTCCTGATAAAAAGATATTTGTTGCAACAAATGAAGCAGATGCAAAAAAACAAGCTAAAAAATTTTATAAAAAAGATGTAATAATTACCAGAGATCCTGATGTATTAGATACTTGGTTTTCATCTGGCTTATGGCCTTTTGCAACATTAGGTTGGCCTGATAAAAAAGAATTTGTTAAAAAATTTTATCCAACAACTGTTTTAGTTACCGGCTTTGATATTATATTTTTCTGGGTTGCTAGAATGATGATGTTTGGAATGGAATTTTTAAATAAAGAACCATTTAAAGATATTTACGTTCATGCCTTAGTTAGAGATGAAAAAGGACAAAAAATGTCTAAGTCAAAAGGAAATGTAATTGATCCTTTAGACTTAATAGAAAAATATAGTGCTGATGCTTTAAGATTTACCCTTCTTTCAATGGCATCTCCAGGTACAGATGTTAAACTTTCAGAGGATAGAGTTAAGGGATATAGGAATTTTTTAAATAAATTATGGAATGCTAATAATTTTTTAATTACCAATAAATGTGATTTTAATAAAACTGATAAAGTTCCCAAAACTACATTAAATATTAATAAATGGATTTATTCAGAACTTATTCAAACTAAAGATAAAATTGAGAAAAATCTAAAAGATTATCGATTTGATGAAGCAGCTAAAAATGCCTACCAGTTTGCTTGGCACTCTTATTGTGACTGGTACATTGAGCTTTCAAAAACTATTCTATTTTCAAACGATGAAAAATCTAAAAAAGAGGTAAAAGAAGTATCAGCGTATATATTTAAACAAATACTTGTTATTCTTCATCCATTTATTCCATTTGTTACTGAGAAAATCTGGTTAAAAAATAAATTTGATAAATCAGATAAGAATTTCCTAATGCATGCAAATTGGCCATCAGGAAAAGCCAAAAAAGACCAATCTATGAAAGATGTAGAAAGCATCATCAATGTTATTTCTGAACTTAGATCTTTTAAAAATGAATTAAATGTTAGCCCAGGTTCATTTATTGATATTTCAATTAATAAAATTGCTAAAAAAAATAAAACATTAATGACCAATAATGAAATTATTCTCAAAAAACTTGGTCGTATCAATAATTTCTATGATAAAGACCAAGAAAAACCCTCAGCTACATTGGTTATATCTGGTGACATATTTAAGATCTATTTTGATGAGAATGTTGATTTAAATCTGATAAAAGAAAACTTACTTAAAAGACAGAACAAATATCAAGGGGAAATGGACAAAATATCTCAACGATTATCTAACAAAGGATTTACTGATAGAGCTCCAAAAAATATTGTTGAACAAGAAAAAACTAACTATAGTAATTTAAAAAATGATATCAAAAAAATATCATTAACAATTGAAAGTTTATAATGCGGAAGTTTAACAAGAAGAAATTACCCAGTAGACATACATCTTTAGGAGCAGATAGGGCACCACATAGATCATTTTATTATGCAATGGGTGAAACTGAAAAAGACGTCTCAAAACCATTTGTAGGTGTTGTATCTACATGGAATGAGGCTGCTCCGTGTAATATTGCTCTAATGAGACAAGCACAATCTGTTAAGAAGGGCGTTAGAACTTTTGGTGGAACACCAAGAGAATTTTGTACAATTACGGTTACTGACGGTATTGCTATGGGTCATGAAGGAATGAAATCTTCATTAATTTCTAGAGAAGTAATAGCAGATAGTGCAGAACTTACTGTTAGAGGTCATTGTTATGATGCATTAGTAGGTATTGCAGGTTGTGATAAATCTTTACCAGGTTTGATGATGTCGATGGTTCGATTAAATGTTCCAAGTGTTTTTATTTATGGGGGATCAATACTTCCAGGTAGATACAAAGGAAAAGATGTAACTGTTGTAGATGTTTTTGAAGCAGTTGGAAAACATTCATCAGGGCAAATGTCAGCAAAAGAATTAAGGAAATTAGAATTAGTTGCATGTCCAAGTGCAGGTGCTTGTGGTGGTCAATTCACCGCAAATACTATGGCATGTGTTTCAGAAGCTATTGGATTAGCATTACCTTATTCAGCAGGAACACCAGCTCCATATGAAGAAAGAGATAAGTACGCCAAATTAAGTGGTAAAATGGTTATGGAATTATTAGCAAAAAAAATTAAACCAAGAGATATTGTTACAAAAAAAGCATTAGAAAACGCTGCAACAATTGTTGCTGCAACTGGTGGTTCAACTAATGCAGCTTTACATTTACCCGCTATTGCTAATGAAGCTGGAATTAAATTTGATTTAATGGATGTTGCTAAAATATTTAAAAAAACTCCTTATCTTGCAGATTTAAAACCTGGTGGAAAATATGTTGCAAAAGATATGTGGTTAGCAGGTGGTGTGCCAATGTTATTAAAAACTCTTTATGATGGTGGTTATATTCATGGTGACTGTATGACAGTTACAGGTAAAACTATGAAAGAAAATTTAAGAGGAATTAAGTTTAATCCAAAACAAAAAGTTTTAAGAGCTTATAATAGACCCTTATCACCAGATGGTGGTGTGGTTGGATTAAAAGGTAATTTAGCTCCAGACGGAGGAATTGTTAAAATTGCAGGACTTAAAAAATTACAATTTACTGGAAGAGCAAGATGTTTCGATAATGAAGAAAGTGCTATGAAAGCTGTTCAAAGTAGAAAATATAAAGATGGTGATGTAATCATAATAAGATACGAAGGACCAGTAGGTGGACCTGGTATGAGAGAGATGCTTTCAACAACTGGTGCTATTTATGGTCAAGGAAAAGGAGAGAAAGTTGCTTTAATAACTGATGGAAGATTTTCAGGTGCAACTAGAGGATTTTGTGTTGGCCATGTTGGTCCAGAGGCAGCATTAGGTGGTCCAATCGCTTTATTACGTAATGGAGATATGATTGATATCGATGCTAAGAAGGGAACTATAAATGTTCGATTAACTAGGGCTCAATTAGCTTCAAGAAAAAGAAAATGGAAGGCTAGAAAATCTGATTTTGGATCAGGAACACTTTGGAAATATGCACAAACAGTTGGACCTGCTTATTTAGGAGCACCAACTCATCCAGGTAAGAAAAAAGAAGTTAAGGATTACTCAAAAATTTAATGAAAATTCGCCCAGTTATTTTATGTGGTGGAGCAGGAACAAGACTTTGGCCAAATGCCAAAAATCATCAAGCTAAACAGTTTATAGATTTTGGTAATTGGACTTTATTGGGAAAAACTCTTGAGAGAGTTAAAGCATCTATATTTGACGCTCCAATCATAAGTACTAATGCAAAATATTTAAGACAAGTAAAACAACATCTAAAGAAACACAAAATAAGAAAATTTAAGATAGTTTTAGAACCTGCTAAAAGAAATACAGCACCAGCTATATTAAGTACGGCATTAATAAAAGATATTCCAAATGAACAACCTTTAATGTTCTTGGCCGCTGATCATTTGATAGAGAAGGTTGGTTTATTCAATAAAGCTATCAAAAAAAATCAAAAGAAACTTACTCATAATAATATCTTTATTTTTGGGATTAAACCCACAATGCCCTCTAGTGAATTTGGTTATTTTTTAACAAAGAATATTAAAGTAACTAAATTTATAGAAAAACCCAAACAGGCGAAAGCTAAACAAATAATTAGTAAAAAAGGTTATTGGAATTCTGGAATGTTTTATTTGAGAAAAGATTCAATTATTAATAATTTCAAGAAATACCAGCCAAATATTTACCGAAATTGTAACAAAGCTGTAACAAAAGCAAAATATAAAAGTAATGTGTATTACTTAAACAAACAAGCATTTACTAAAGCAACAGCTAAGTCTTTTGACTATGCGATATTAGAAAAAACTAAAGATATAAATGCGATCAAATTAGATATTCCATGGTCTGATTTAGGATCTTGGAAAGAAATATGTAAGATGTACGGACGAAATAAGAGACATTATTATAAAAAGAAGAATGTATTTCATAGACCTTGGGGCAGTTATGTTAATCTATTCAATGGTAAGGAATTCTTAATTAAAGAATTATATGTAAAACCAAAAGGTATATTAAGTCTACAGAAACATCATCATAGAGCTGAACATTGGGTAGTAACCCAAGGTAAACCTAAAATTACTTTAAATAAGAAATATTTTACAATGAAACCTGATGAAACTATTTTTATTCCATTAGGTGCAATCCATAGAATAGAAAATCCATATAAAAAACCAGTAAAAATTATTGAGGCTCAAGTAGGATCAATTCTAAAAGAAACAGATATTGTTCGATATCAGGATGTTTATGGCCGTGTTAAATAATTAACACGACCACAAAATATATTTAAAACCAATTATTTGGAATAATTATGTAGTGGATTGCTAAAACAATTCCAACTGAAACACTTAGTCCAAAGATCATTTTAAGAAAGTCTTTACCAATTAATGGGAAAACATACTTAAACTTATAATCTTTATTCATCGTTGAAATTGCAAGTTCTCTACCACATAGTAAACCAACAAATACCCATGTTGTTGACATTGGTAAATCGTTTAGTTCCTTAAAGTAGAATAAAACAGCAGCATAAATTACATTGATAATTGTAGCTGATCTTGCATATCTAGTTCCAGTTTTTTCCAAAACTACTGCTTGGATCCGTCCACCTTGAATGTAGAAGATGTAAAATAGCAAAATAGTGAAATATGCCATTACAATCAGCAGTATTGTAATATCAAGTTGTCTTGGAAGATATACTGCAATATTTGCTACATCGTGAGATAACCAAACCCACCATAACCAACCAGATGAAACCCAAACAGCATTTCTCCAAAATCCTATCCATTTGTCATCTACTTCATCAAATTTTTCATTAATAAATTTTGATACAGCTATCCAGGCTATGTAAGCAACCATTGCCGCTAAACCATAACCAACTACACTTTTCATTAACATTTTTTCAAGCACAACTGTCGAAGCAAACGCTGAAAGAACTAAGAAAGTAGTAGATACTGGTATTCCAATTCTTGTTAATAATAAGAGTATTGCAGGCGCTACTGCATGATACCATTGAATTTCTTGATAAGGTATTCTAGTTAATCTTCCATACGAAATATCACCATCATACGCATACCATCCCCATGCTAAAGCTAAAATCATTACACTAGAAGCTGATCCTGCAAGTACGTACCATTTAAACCACTTCTTTTTTGAAGCTATAAATGTACCTAGTGTTTGAATTGAGTCGTTAGCGATTACGCTATAACCGGCAAGGGCAAACCCTATAACCGTGTAAATTAAAGTCATTTCCATTTTTTTTCTCCTTTATATTATTGTTTTCGGTTCCTATCGATTCATGACTTAAGGAGTATGTAATCTGAGACGGAAAATAATTCTAGATATAAATTTATTAATTTGAGAAATAGAGGGGGGATTCATCGACTACTAAACTATTTAATATTGATGTCTACTTTTTAATATTTCTTATTTCGCAATAAAGTTGTATTTATTTAACCAATTTCTTAACTAAATATACAGCTATCAAAGCTCCCAAAAATTCAGCCAAAATATATGTAGGCGTATTTAAATAATTAATTCCTGTAAAAGAATCAGTAAAAGTTCTAGCTATAGCAACAGCTGGATTTGCAAAAGATGTTGATGATGTGAACCAATAACCAGCTGTAATATAAGCTGCAACACAAGCGGCAACTGTTGTTTTTCCATCTTTTAAAGTTGCAAAGATAATAAATATTAGACCAAAAGTTGCTACAATTTCTGATAGAAATATATGAAAGCCATCTCTACTTTTTGTAGATAATTCAATTATATTATGTTCAAAAAATACATTAGCTAACATTACGCCTAATAAGCATCCTAATATTTGAGCTAGAATATATGTAGTTAAAAGTTTTCTTTTAATTTTTTTAGTTAAATACATTGCTAAACTAACAAAAGGATTAAAGTGAGCACCTGAAATATTAGCGAAGGCAGTTATTAAGACAAATAAACCTGCTCCGGTAGCCAGTGTGTTTGCAGTGAGTCTTAAAGCATTATCATTTGTAAGATTTTCAGCCATTATTCCAGAGCCAACAATAATCATTACTAAAAAACAACTACCAATAAATTCACCAATGAAAATTTTATTCTTCATAATCTAAGAATTATTAAATTATAATCTTATAAATTCCTATTAAGAACAATGGTATTTGTAGTCCAAAATTAGTTAGTATTGCTTTATCTTTGCTAATAAATCCAGCAATAGTCCATCCAACAACTCCTAATCCATGAAAGTATATATTTAAAGGATATATATTTAGGTTTGTTAATAGAATACCAACTAAAACTAGAAATGTACTTATCCATTTAAGATACTTCTTAATAAACATACGTTTTCCTTTCAGCTTATTTTATTTAGATTTTAGATAATAACTTATCTACATTTTTTGCATAATCCAAAAAACTCAAGATTGTATTTACTATATTTCATACCATCTTTGTCTTTGAAATTAGCTAAGTATTTAGAAAGACCTGCGCTACTTATTTCTGTTACTTTTTCACAAATCTCACAGATTGAAAATGCAGTAGCTTTAGCTACCTGACAACTTGAATTATGACAGGCAATAAAGGCATTTCGACTTTCAATTTTGTGAATTTTTCCTATTTCAACTAATTTATCCAAGGCTCTATAAACTTGTAATGGAGCTTTAATACCTTTTTTTTGAACATTAAAAAGTATTGTGTATGCTTTTAATGGCTCAGGAGATTTATTAATTAAATCAAAAATAATTTGCTGATTTTTTGAAAGACTGTGCATTTTATCTATTTTACTGATTCCCATTTAATTTTTCAATTTAATTGATTGTTTTATGTTTAATAAAGAAAGTATGAATAGGAATAAAGCAGCTGCTATAATTGAAGGTCCAGATGATGTATTGAACTCTAAAGAAGAGAACAATCCTAATATTACTGATAACACACCTCCAATAATTGAGTAGACAACCATTTTTTGTGGACTATCAGAAATGTTTCTAGCCATCGCTGCTGGTATAATTAACATTCCTGTAATTAATAATAAGCCAACCATCTTAATTGATATTGCAATAATCCCAGCCATTAAGATTGTAAAAATAGCTTTAGCTCTATCTGGGTTTAGGCCCTCAGCTTCTGCTAACTCATAATTTACTGTTGATGCAAATAAAGGTTTCCAAATTAATTTTAAAACTAAAAGTATTAATGGTCCACCAACCCATATAATCAATAAATCATCAACGGTGACAGCTAATATATCTCCAAATAATAATCCCATGATATCAAATCTGATGAATGTTAAAAAACCTATTACAACAAGTCCAACTGCTAAAGAAGAGTGTGCTAAAAGACCTAGCAGAGCATCACCAGGAAGATTGGTCCTTTTTTGAAGTTGTATTAAAATTAATGCAATTAATGATGAAATAATGAATACTGAAAAAGCAATATTAAATTCCATAGTATAAGCTAAAGTAACTCCAAGTAATGCAGAGTGGGCTAGTGTATCACCAAAATATGATAATCTTCTCCATATTACAAAACATCCAAGGGGTCCTGTTACAATTGCAACACCAAGTCCAGCTAATAAAGCTCTTATAAAAAAGTCATCAAGCATTTAATTTTTCTTTATTTCACCCTCAATTGTATGAATATGATCATGTTTGTGTTGGTATCGTGTTAATATTTGAGAAGCTTGCTCACCAAATAAAGCTTTGTATTCATTATTTTTAGCAACATCCATTGGAGTTCCAGAACAACAGACATGACCATTTAAACAAACAACATGGTCTGTTGCACTCATAACCGTGTGTAAGTCATGAGAGATTAATAAAATTCCACAATTCAATTCATCAGAAATTTTTTTAATAAGTTCGTATAAAGCAATTTCACCTGTAAAATCTACTCCTTGTACCGGCTCATCAAGTACTAATAGATCTGGTTTTTTTGAAATAGCTCTTGCTAGTAGTACTCTTTGGAATTCACCACCTGATAAATCACCTAAATTTTTATCTTTAAGATGAATTACACCTGTTAATGATAAAGCTTCGTTAATAGTTTCTGCTTTAAGATTTTCGGTAAGTACCATGAAATCATTAACTCTAAGAGGCAGAGTCCAGTCTACAGAAATTTTTTGAGGTACATATCCAACTTTATTTGTATATTTTTCAACTTCTCCGTCTATTTTTTTATAAATTCCTAATGCAATTTTAGCAGTAGTACTTTTTCCAGAACCATTTGGGCCTATAAGAGTAACTATTTTGCCTTTTTCAATTTGCAAAGTTACACCTTTAACAAGCCATTTGTCGTTAATACGAAAACCAGCTTGTTTTAGTTTTACTAATATATTTTGGTTTGAGCTCATTTAATTACTTGACTTATAAATGTTATATTATTACATAGTGTTATATTATAACAACCTTAAAATATTACTATTATGAAAAACATTAAAAAGTTACCATTTATATTATCAATACTATCTTTATTAACTATTTTTGCACCAGCAAATGCTGATGTCAAAGTTGTAACATCAATAAAACCAATACATTCATTAGCGAGTTATTTGATGGATGGAGTAGGTAAACCAGATTTAATAGTAGATGGTTATGCTTCTCCACATGGATTTGCTTTAAAACCATCACATGCAAAAATGCTACAAAATGCTGATTTAATATTTTGGGTTGGAGAAGACTTAGAAAGCTTCTTAGAAAAACCATTAAAATCTATAGCCAAAAAAGCTGAAAAAATAGAATTAATGGAAATTAAGGGATTAAATAAATTAAAATTCAGAGAAAGAAATATATTTGATGAACATGATGATCATGGACACGACGATCATGCTAAAAAAGAAGATGATCATGATGACCATGGACATGATGAAGATGGCCATAAAGAAGATGATCACGATAAAGAAGGTCATAAAGAAGATGACCACGATGACCACGGACATGATGAAGATGGCCACAAAGAAGATGATCACGACGACCACGGACATGAAGGTCACGCTCACGGAGAACATGATCCACACATTTGGTTAGATCCAATGAATGCTAAAGTGATATTAGAAGAAATGACTGAACATTTAATTGAAAATGATCAAGCAAATGCTTCTAAATATAAAGCTAATTTAAAAAAAGCACATAAAGATTTAGATAAATTGACTAAAAAAGTAAAATCTGAATTAAATAAAGATTTTAAATCGATTGTTTTCCATGATGCTTATCAATATTTTGAAAAAAGATTTGATGTAAATGTATTAGGTGCTTTCACTGTAAATACAGATGTTATGCCAGGAGCAGAACAACTAGCTGAAATTAGAGAAATAATTGAACATGACAAAGTAAGTTGTGTGTTTTCTGAACCTCAATTTAACCCTGATATAATCAATGCAGTAGCAAAAGATATGAATATTAGCACGGGTGTTTTAGATCCATTGGGAGCTACTCTTAACCCAGGCAAAGATTTATATTTTGATTTAATCAACAACATGTCCAAATCTTTCAAAGGCTGTTAATTTAAAATTGATCTTTGATCATAAATAATATCTAATAAAGGGATGAGTACAGTATCCCTTTCATTAGATGAAATTTTTGATTTAGCTAAAAAAACATTATTAGCAAATGGATGTGATGATGAAACAGCATCTATATTATCCGATTTAATAAGAAATGCTGAACGTGATGGTTCTTTATCTCATGGTTTATTTAGATTACCAGCCTATGTAAGTGGTTTAAAGAGTGGAAAAATTAATGGTAAAGGAAAACCTGAAGTTAAAAAGATTTCTCCATCAGTCATAAAAGTTCAAGGTAATAATTGTTTGGCACCCGTTGTTTTAAATAAAGGTCTACCTGAATTAGCAAAAGCTGCAAAAGAAAATGGTGTTGCAGTACTTGCGATTAATAATTCTCACCATATGGCAGCGATGTGGCCTGAGACAGAAAAATTAGCAGAAGATGGCTTAGTTGCTTTTGCATGCACATCTTATAAACCTGCAGTAGCACCCGCTGGAGCGATCAAACCATTGTTTGGAACAAATCCAATTTCATTTGCATGGCCTCGACCTGGCAAAACTCCAGTTGTTTATGATATGGCAACTGCATCAATGGCAATGGGAGAAGTTCAAGTTGCTAAAAGAGAAGGGCACAAAGTTCCACTTGGTACTGGTTTGACTAAAGAAGGAAAAGAGACTACAGATCCAGGTGCAATAGCAGATGGTGGTGTATTACTTCCTTTTGGTGGTTATAAAGGTTCTGCAATAGCGATGATGGTTGAATTAATGGCCGGTGCATTAGTTGGTGATAATTTTAGTTTTGAAACAGCTGCTAAAGATAACAATGATGGTGGTCCACCAAGTGGAGGTGAATTTATTTTAGCTATATCACCAGATAAAACTGCAGGGACGAATTGGCAAAAACATGCAGATGAATTTTTTGATAAAATGAAATCAATGGGTGAAGTTAGATTGCCTGGTGAAAGAAGACATAAAAACAGACTTGATAAAGGTCCTCGTAATATAAATGAGGAATTGGTTAATAAAATAAAATCGTTAAGCTAATTTAATTTCTATTGGAGTGTGGTCAGAGGGTTTTTCTCTTCCTCGTGGATCTTTATTTATATTTATAGATTTGATTTGGTCAATTAAGGAATTGGAAACTAAAAAGTGATCTATTCTCATTCCATTATTTTTTTGCCAAGCTCCTCTCATATAATCCCAAAAAGTATAACCTTCTTTTGTTTCATTAAAATGTCTATAAACATCACATAAACCTAAATTAAGCATTTCTCTAAATTTTTTTCTTATCTCTAACCTATATAAAGCATCGTCTTCAAAACTTTTG
>CACKZI010000009.1 GCA_902604605.1 uncultured Pelagibacteraceae bacterium
CAAATTGTAAATTAATACTTTCAGATAATATCGATGTTGCAAAATAATCTCTTTTTTCCTCGAAAGGATTTAATGAATCAATTGTATTTGAAATTTTTTCTATTCTGTCTTGTGGCCATGCCTCTATCGATTGATTATTAAAAGAAGGATAACAAATTACTCCATTGTATCCTAAGTTGGATAAATAGGACCTATAACTTGCAGGCACTGATACCCTTCCTTTCTTGTCCAATTTGTTTTCGTAACTTGATAAAAACATAAACCATAATTTCTATATACCCTTATTTGGGAATATATGGGATATTATGGGTTTTTTATAACAGAGTCAATACCCTCTATTTAGGATTATTTCATTAAATTAGAACTATAAAAAGTGAATCAAAACGTGAACATTTGTTTATGAAGTTTAAGAAAAATTTGCCAGATAAACTATAAGCCGGGTTCTGTCTTTTAAACTTATCATTTCTCTAGGCTTAAGATCACTCTTAAGCTCAAGCAACTAACCCTGATGACTAGCCAAGGATGGCTTTTAGCTTTTAAGCAATGTCATCTCTACTTAGTCTTGCTCCCAGTGGGGTTTTCCAGCGTTCATTGTTACCAATAGAACCGGTGTGCTCTTACCACACCTTTTCACCCTTGCCATGTTATGGCGGTTTATTTTCTGTGGCACTATCCCTAGGGTTGCCCCCGCCAGGTATTACCTGGCACTGTATCCTTGCGGAGCCCGGACTTTCCTCTTTAAAATTAATCAAAGCGACAAGTCATTTATCTGGCAGTTTTAATTTAATTCTAAAAAATATAATTTCAAGACTTAATAAGTCTTATTAAACAAGATTTTTAATGATTAATAAACATTCCTGATCTAATTTTCCATTTATTAAATCTTGTCTAAATCTTCTTTGAAAAGCTTTTACTAAAATTTTACGACCAGTGTTTAATTCATTTTTTTTTAATCTATTATATCCCAGCTTATATAAATTGCTAAAAAATTCATTTTTTTCATTTAAGGTTAATTTAATTAACCTTTGTTTTTTTAATTTTTTTTCATTTAACTTATGCCAATATGCCAATTTGCTTTTTGACAAAGCCTTCCAAGGGAACTTTTCACCAGGATCTTTTTTGCGATCTGGTGATATATCAGAATGTCCTAAAATATTTCTTTGGTTAATCTTATAGTTTTTAATTAATATTTTAAGCAATCTTTTAAGAGAGTTAATTTGTTTAGAGGAAAAATTTTCATAAGAAAAATCGTGTCCTGTATTTTGAATTTCGATACCTATCGAATATCTATTTAAAGATTTAAATTTTTTCCAACTAGATTTACCTGCGTGCCAAGCTTCATATAAATCTGGTACCAAGTTCAATATTTCACCATTTTTTTTTATAAAATAATGTGAACTAACCTTTGATCCATCATTTGATAGTTTCTTAATTGCATTAGACTCATTCCTCATTCCCGTATAATGCAAAATAATAAATTTAATCTTATGTTTGGTCCTTTTGGGTAATGTAAAATTGGGAGAATATTTTTTTGTTATTTTAAGCCACATTTAAGCTGTATTTTTGTTTAATTGTTAATTTACTTTAGTATTAAGTATAATATATAAGAAAACAAATGCTGAAAAAAATAACAATAATATTGTTTACAACTATCACGCTAACTCTTGGTGCTCACGCAGGATCTGATGGTGATTTACTTTTAAAGAAGAATGACCCAGCAGAAGTGAAGGATTGTTCTGAAAAATTTAATAGAGCAGCTTTTGCTTTCAACCAAGGATTAGATACAGTTATATTTAAGCCTGTCGCTAGTGCATATAAAATTTTACCTTCGCCAATAAGATCAGGCGTAAGTAATTCGCTCGATAATCTTTCTAATTTAATTACAATCCCAAATAATATTCTTCAAGGAGATTTTTCTGCTGCAGGAGTAAACACGGGAAGATTTATAATTAATTCTACCGTAGGAATACTTGGATTATTTGATGTCGCACAAAATTTTGGATTCTCAGATTATGTAAAAGAAGATTATGGACAATCACTTGCAAAAGCTGGTGTCGGTCCAGGTTGTTATGTTGTTATACCAGTTTTAGGCCCAAGTACAGCTAGAGATACTGCGGCTCTTGGCGCAAATTTTTTAGGTGGTGATGCTTGGTATAATGTCACTGTAAAAAACAATACTCACTATTTTAGAGACTCAGATTATTACGTTTCAAAAATAACTGGAGGTGTTGATTTTAGGGCAAAAAATTATGACGCAATAGAAAATTTAGAAAAAAACTCTTTAGATTTTTACGCATCTGTTAAAAGTTTGTATTTACAAGACAGACAACAAAAAATTCTGAATTCAAAAAAAATAATTAATACCCAAAACGATAGTGATTGGGAAGAAGTTGAAAGTCAATAAATTTAGCCATATTTAAATGAAAGCTAAAAAACTTTTTTTTATAATTATTTTTTATATTATTAGTTCAATTAACGTTTATTCAATTGAACCTGATGTATTTGTCCAATCTACAGTTAATAGAGCTTCAAAAATACTTTCTGAAAATATTACAAAAGATATGAAGATGGATAAACTAAAAGAAATTGCTATTGAGACCGTTGATATAAAAGGAATTGGTTTCTATACATTGGGATCAATAAGAAAAACATTAGATCAAACTCAAAAAGAACAATACAGCAATTTATTTAGAGACTATTTTTTAAAGACCTTTTCCAGTAGATTGGCAGAATACACAAACCCAGAAATTGATGTTTATAGTAAAGAGAAATTGAATGAAAATTATACAATTGTTAACAGTTTACTTAAAGGTACAAGTGAAAGACCAGAAATAAAAATTAACTGGAGAATTTACACAAAAAATGCAGAAAATCCTAAAATAAGAGATTTAATTATTGAGGGTTTAAGTTTAGCAAGAACTCAGAAAGAAGAGTTTGCATCAATACTTAATTCTAATGATGGTGATATCAACGCATTATTTAAAACATTAAAAGATTTTACAAATAATTAGCTTTAATTTTGGTGGCCCCTGATGGACTCGAACCATCGACCCCGCCATTATGAGTGGTGTGCTCTAACCAACTGAGCTAAGGGGCCCAAATTAATTAATGTGTTATATCATTTTTTCAAAGTTATCAATCAAAGATAATAAAATGGTGGGCCTTGTTAGGATCGAACTAACTGCCTCTTCAATGTCAATGAAGCACTCTACCAATGAGCTAAAGGCCCAGTTAATTTTAACTTTCTAAGAAACTTTTTAATTGTTTTGATCTACTTGGATGCTTTAGTTTCCTTAAAGCTTTGGCTTCAATTTGTCTGATCCTCTCTCTTGTAACTGAAAATTGTAATCCAACTTCTTCAAGTGTATGGTCAGTATTCATTCCCACTCCAAACCTCATTCTTAAAACTCTTTCCTCTCTTGGAGTAAGAGTTGATAAAATTTTAGTGGTTGCTTCACCTAAATTAGATTTAATTGCTTGCTCAAGTGGAGCTAAAGCTTTTGTATCTTCAATAAAATCACCCAAACTACTATCTTCTTCATCTCCAACTGGTTTTTCAAGTGAAACTGGTTCTTTTGAAATCTTTAAGACTTTTCTTACTTTATCTAATGGCATTCTTAGTTTTTTTGCTAATTCTTCTGGAGTTGCCTCTCTTCCAAATTCACTTAAAATTAATCTTTGAGTTCTAACAATCTTATTTATTGTTTCAATCATATGAACTGGAATTCTAATAGTTCTTGCTTGATCAGCAATTGATCTTGTAATTGCCTGCCTAATCCACCAAGTTGCATAAGTTGAAAACTTATATCCTCTCCGATATTCAAATTTATCTACTGCTTTCATCAAACCAATGTTTCCTTCTTGTATTAAGTCTAAAAATTGTAATCCTCTATTAGTATATTTTTTAGCAATCGATATGACTAATCTTAGATTGGCTTCGACCATTTCTTTTTTTGCAATTCTAGATTCTTTTTCACCTTTTTGAACTCTGCTAACTAGTTTTTTAAAATCAGTGACAGACATTCCTAGTTTGTGGCTTATTTCAACAAGTCTTTCTCTGATGTTTTTGAACTCATCTTTATTTTTTGCAAAAAACTGTTTCCATATTGAATTTGTATCTAAAAATTTTTTAAGATTAGGGTTAATTTCATTTCCTATATAAAATTTAATAAATTCATTCCTTGGAATTTTTTGATCCATTGCTAATCTCAAAAGATTACCCTCTAAAGAAATTATTTTTTTATTTTCAGTATAATGTTTCTGAACCAATTCCTCCAGGACAGATGGGGATAACTGAAGAGATTTAATATTTTCTAGTATGTCATTTACAATTTTTTCATAACCCTTTTCCTTAGCGGATGAAAAGTTTTGAGAATTTAAAACACAATTTAATTTTTCATTTTGATATTTAATTAATTTTTTATATTCTTTTGTAAGAGTGTTTACTGTTTTAAGAACTTTTGGTTTGATTTCTGTTTCCATTGCTGCAAGTGTAGGGTTAAACTCCTCGTCATTTTCTTCATTTGAATTATCTTCACTCTCAATTTCTCCTGAATTTTTTTGTTTCGCACTTGGACCAGTCGAATCGTCTTCCATGTAATTTGTATCAATATCAATTATTTCTCTTACTAAAATTTCGTCTTTTTGTAATTTTTCATCCCATTCAAAAAATTGTTGAGCTGTTATTGGGCTTTGAGATAATGCTATTAACATTACATCTTTTCCTGCCTCAATTCTTTTAGCAATTGCAATTTCTCCCTCTCTCGAAAGCAATTCAACACCTCCCATCTCTCTTAAATACATTCTGATAGGATCATCACTTTTCTCAATAGTCTTACCTTCTTCTTTAGATGAATTTTCTTTTTTTCTTAATACTTTAAAATCGGATTTTTTTTCGACTAATACAATATTTTCATTTAATATATGAATAAAAGCTTGAGATAAATTTTCATCCGAAAGATTTCTTTTTCCTAATGATTTACTTAATTCCTCATGAGTAATGAAACCTCTGTGTATTCCACGGCCCATTAACCTAGCAAATGATTTTGTAATTATTCTTTCCACAGCAATTAAGTTTGAAGGACTTATATAATATCTAATTTATAAAAATCCATTAATAATTTTGATTGTTTAGTTGATATTTTGCTTTTTTTTTAGCTCTTTTAACTCGTTAAATGTTGCTTCACTCAAATCTTTGGAAAATTTTGATTCTAACTCTTGGATTCTGAATTCCAAATCGTAATTATTTAAATCTCTACTTACATCATCCAATAATTCAATAATTTCATGTTCATTATCCGGTTTATTTTTAAGAATGTGCTTGATCGGTGCAAATTTGTAAATTTTTTCCAGTAATTGATTATCAATTTCCAATTCTTCTGAGCTTATTTCTTCATGTAGTTTTAATTTTAAAATAACTTTCTCAAAAATTTGCTTATTAACTTCTGTAAATAATTTTACATTTTCAATTAAGTGAATATTATTTCTTATCAAATCTAAATTTGTAATCATTAAATACAATAGTGAAAATTCTTTTAATTCAACACCAGTCAAAGATCGACTTTCATTAAAATATTTTTTTGTTTTCTCTAATGATTTTGTTTCTTTAGCATAATAATTTCTTTTACTATGACTGATATGCGGTGTTAACTCAGAGATTTTATTTAAGAAATATTCTAGTACATACTTCTTTATATATTCATCTTTGATAGAATTAGCTATAGATCTTAATTTCTTATCAAAAATTGCCATTGAAGAAGGATTATTATCAGTTTGTTTTTTATAGTGGCTAAAAATAAATTGATGTATTGAGATCTTATTTTGTTTTGAAAAATCAACAAAAAAGTTTTTACCATTTTTGTTTACAAAACTATCTGGATCTTCCTTGTCTGGAAGAAATAAAAATGAAATTTGTTTTTCAGGTTGAAGATCTTTAATAGAATTTTCAGCTGCTCTCAATGCTGCTTTGTATCCACTTTCATCACCATCAAAACATATAATAATGTCATCATAAAATTGATTTAAGTTTAATACTTGCCTTTCAGTTAAAGATGTTCCAAGATTAGCAACCACATTTTCAATTCCATTTCTACTTAAACCAACAACATCCATATACCCTTCAACTAAATAAATATCGTCTAATTTATTTGATAATTTTCTTGCTAAATCTAGGTTATATAAATTTGATCCTTTTTTAAAAAAAGGTGTTTCAGGTGAGTTAATATATTTCGCAAGAAAATCACTTTTCTCTATAATTCTACCACCTAATGCAATGGGTTGGCCAGAAATATTATTAATTGGGAAAATTAATCGACCTCTAAATCTTTCGATATAAATTTTTTTTTTTTCATCTAAATAAAACAATCCAGTTTCAATTAAATCTTCAATACTATAATCATTTTTTAATTTTTCGAAAAGAGTTGGATTTTTTTCAATGTAACCTATTTTAAATTTTTTTACTTGATCTTTATCAAGAGATCTATTCTTTAAATACTCTCGAGCAATAGAGTAAGATTCATTCTTCAAAAGTTGATTATGATAAAAATCAACATAATGGGTATATATAGAATTATATACTTTCCATTTTTTTTCTCTTTCTTCGTCTTTTTTTGAAAACATATATGGTTGCATGCCAGCAAGGTTAGCTAAATACTTTACAGCTTCTCCAAATCTTAAATTTTGAGTTTTCATTATAAAATCAAAAATATTTCCATGTTCGGAAGTCGCGAAACAATGATAAAATTCCTTTTCATCGTTTACGGTAAATGAGGGTGTTTTTTCATTTTTAAATGGTGAAAGACCTACATACTCTTTACCTCTTTTTTTTAGGCTCACATGTTTTGAAACAACTGTGGAAACTTTTAATCTAGTTTTAATTTCATCAAGATATTCTTTTGGATATTTCATTATTATTTATTTAATAATTGTTTTAATAAAACACCTGCTTTTGCAAAATCAATTTCATCGGCATGTTGTTTTTTAAGCTCACCCATAACCTTACCCATATCTTTAATAGAAGATGCACCTAATTTAGAAATAGTCTCTTCACATATTTTCTTAGTTTCTTCTTCGCTAAGTTGTTTCGGTAAAAAACTAGTTAAAATATTGTATTCATTTTGCTCTACTTCAAGAAGGTCATTTCTATTATTTTTTTTATAAATTTCGATTGATTCGGCTCTTTGCTTAACCATCTTCTTAAACAATTTTTTTATATCTTCATCATCTGTTACCTTTTTGTTTGGGCCAGACCTATTTGAAATATCTAAATCCTTTATGGATGATAGAATTAACCTATAAGTTGATATTTTAGTTTTATCTTTAGATTTTAAAGCATTTTTATATTCGGATTCGATTGTTTCTCTTAATGACATAAAGCTGTAATTTACTGGAAAGAAAAAATTCTTCAAAAGAAAAATTGTTTTTTTACAATTTTATATTACATCTCTGTTGCGATAATAAACCAATTATTGTATTAACCTTTAACTTATGAGTTGTAATTGAACAAAAAAGCAAAAAAAACTAGCTCAAAAAAAATCTCTCAAATTAACACTGGTATTTTAGTTCTTGAAAATAAGAAAATATTCAAAGGGATTGGAATTGGCTATCAAGGAAAAGCTACTGGTGAAATTTGTTTTAATACCTCTTTAACAGGCTACCAGGAAATTATCTCTGACCCTTCATACGCAGGTCAAATTATCAATTTTACTTTTCCTCATATAGGAAATGTTGGAACGAATAAAGAAGATCATGAAAGTGATAAAATTTGGACAAGAGGAGTAATTTTTAATTCTGAGATAACTTCGCCCTCAAACTATAGATCATTTTTACATTTAGATTCTTGGCTAAAAAAAAATAAAATTGTTGGAATTACTGGTTTAGATACAAGGAGTCTAACAAATTTTATCAGAGACAAAGGGGCACCTAAAGGCACCATTTGCTATACACGAAATGGAAGGTTTAATGTCAATAAATTAATAAATACCACAATTCATTGGAGTGGATTAAAAAATTTGGATCTTGCACAAATAGTAACTACTCAAAAAAACTATATTTGGAAAGGTTTTAAAACTTGGAGAAAAGAAACTGGGTTTAAAAAAAATAATAAAAAATCTTTCCATGTTGTTGCAATTGATTATGGTATTAAAAAAAATATTTTAAGATATTTTTCTGACTTTAACTGTAAGGTAACAGTTGTTCCCTGCAAAACTACAGCAAATAAAATTTTAGCTCTTAAACCAAATGGTATATTTTTATCTAATGGTCCAGGGGATCCGGCGGCTACTGGAAAATACGCAATCGATATAATTAAAAATTTAATTAAAAAAAATTTACCAATATTTGGTATTTGTTTAGGTCACCAAATTCTTGCATTAACACTAGGCGCAAGGACAAAAAAAATGAAACTTGGTCATAGAGGTGCAAATCACCCCGTTAAAAATCTTATTCACGATAATGTTGAAATAACTAGTCAAAATCATGGTTTTGAAATTGTTAGAGAAAGTTTACCAAAAAATATTGAAGTAACTCATAAGTCTTTATTCGATAACTGTATTGAAGGTATTAGGTTAAAAAATAAACCAATATTTTCAGTTCAGTATCACCCCGAGTCAAACCCAGGGCCACAAGATAGTATTTATTTATTTCAAGAATTTATTAACAACATGAAAAAAAATGCCAAAAAGAAAAGATCTTAAAAAAATTTTAGTTGTTGGAGCTGGTCCAATTATTATTGGCCAAGCATGTGAGTTTGACTATTCTGGTACACAAGCTTGTAAGGCTCTTAAAGATGAGGGTTATAAAGTGGTTTTAATAAATTCAAACCCAGCTACAATTATGACAGATCCAGACATAGCTGATAGAACTTACATTGAACCAATTACATTAGATGTTCTAGAAAAAATTCTTAAAAAAGAAAAACCAGACGCAATTCTTCCAACAATGGGGGGTCAAACTGCACTAAATCTTGCAATGGAAGCTGAGAAAAAAGGAATTCTTAAAAAATACAAAATTGAATTAATAGGAGCAAATTCAAAGGCAATTTCTAATGCTGAAGATAGAAAAAAATTTAGAAAAAATATGATAGATATAGGTTTAGATTTACCAAAATCAGAAATTATTAATAAAAATAATCAAGCTTCAAAAGTTTTAAAAAAAATTGGTTTACCAGTAATAATAAGACCTGCCTTTACACTTGGGGGACTTGGCGGAGGAATAGCTAAAACAAAAAAAGACTATTTAAAAATTGTTAAAAATGGTTTGCATGAGTCTCCAGTAAATCAAGTTCTTGTCGAAGAGTGTTTAGAGGGATGGAAAGAATTTGAAATGGAAGTTGTGAGAGATAAAAAAGATAATTGTATTATTATTTGTTCAATTGAAAATATTGATCCAATGGGCATTCATACTGGGGACTCTGTAACTATAGCGCCGGCACTTACTCTTACAGATAAAGAGTATCAAGTAATGCGAAATGCCTCTATTGCTTGTTTAAAAAAAATTGGGGTTGAAACTGGAGGATCAAATGTTCAATTTGCCATCAATCCGAAGAATGGTCGTATGGTTGTGATCGAAATGAATCCGCGTGTATCTAGATCATCAGCTCTTGCATCAAAAGCAACTGGATTTCCGATCGCAAAAATAGCTGCAAAGTTAGCAATTGGTTACACGCTGGATGAATTAAAAAATGAAATAACTAAAGTAACACCAGCATCATTTGAACCGAGCATAGATTATGTTGTTACTAAAATTCCTAGATTTACTTTTGAAAAATTTTCAACTTCTCCTGCAATTCTTGGTACTTCTATGAAATCTGTTGGTGAAGCAATGGCTATTGGAAGAAACTTTAAAGAGTCACTTCAAAAAGCGCTAGTATCTTTAGAAACAGGATTTTCAGGCCTGGATAGAATTTTTGATTTAAATAAAAAACAAATTGAAAAAAAATTAAGAGAAAATATCCCAAATAAAATCCTACTTGTTGCTGAAGCAATAAGAAAAAAAATTAACTTAAAAAGAATTTATAATTTATCAAAAATTGATCCTTGGTTCTTAAATCAAATTAAAGAAATTGTTGATAATGAAATTCAAATTAAAAATGAAGGACTTCCTAAAAATTTTGCTGAATTTAATAGAATTAAATCGATTGGATTTTCTGATAAAAAATTATCTGAATTATCCAATTTATCTGAAAATATTGTAAGAAAAAAAAGGTCAGCACTTAAAGTGCTACCTGTATTTAAAAAAGTTGATACATGTGCTGCTGAATTTAAGTCTTTTACTCCTTATATGTACTCGACATATCAAAGAAATTTTTCAATTAGTGCTGAATGTGAAGCAGAAATATCAAATAAAAAAAAAATAATTATTCTAGGAGGTGGTCCCAACAGAATTGGACAGGGTATTGAATTCGACTATTGTTGTTGTCAGGCAAGTTTTTCATTAAAAGATGTTGGTTTTGAAACAATAATGATTAATTGTAATCCTGAAACAGTTTCAACAGATTATGATACGAGTGATCGATTGTATTTTGAACCTTTAAAAGAAGAATATGTTTTTAATATAATTAAAAAAGAACAAGAAAAAGGAACTCTTATTGGTGTTATAGCTCAGTTTGGTGGTCAAACACCAATTAAACTTGCAAAATTTTTACATGAGAACAGACTTCCAATCTTAGGTACTCAATATACTTCCATTGATTTGGCCGAGGACAGGGATCGATTTAGAAGTTTATTAAATAAATTGAAATTAAAACAAGCTAAAAGTGGAATTGCCAAAAACTTTAAACAAGCTATCAAAATAGCAGAAAAAATTGGTTTACCTTTAATGGTTAGGCCTTCTTATGTACTGGGTGGAAGGGCAATGGAAATTGTATATGAAAAAAGTCAACTCAAAAATTTTGTTGAAGAAGCTTTCAAAGCTTCAGAGGAAAATTCAATTTTAATTGATAAGTTTATAGACCATGCTATGGAAATAGATGTAGATGCAATATCAGATGGAAAACAAGTTCATATTGCAGGAATTATGCAGCATATTGAGGAAGCTGGAATTCACTCTGGAGATTCTGCTTGTAGTCTCCCACCCGTTTCAATTAAACCATATTTAATTAAAGAAATTGAGAACCAAACTAGAAAATTAGCTTTAGCATTAAATGTAAAAGGTTTCATGAATATTCAATTTGCCATAAAAAAAGATGAAATCTTTGTAATAGAAGTTAATCCTAGAGCTAGCAGAACAGTTCCTTTTGTTTCAAAAGCAAAAGGACTTCCATTTGCTAAAATTGCATCAAGAGTAATGGCAGGTGAAAAATTAGATAAATTTAATCTTAAAAGTAAATTTAAAGGCATGTTTGCTGTCAAAGAAGCTGTATTCCCTTTTAATAAATTTCCTAATAGTGATTTGCTTCTTGGACCAGAAATGAAATCTACTGGAGAAGTAATGGGTTTTGATAAAAATTTTGGTATGGCTTTTGCTAAAAGTCAAATAGCCTCAGCTAACTCTTTACCTAAAGAAGGTCTTGCATTTATATCATTAAAAGATTCACATAAAGATGAGGGAATTGACCTTGCAAAAGAATTATTGAAATTAAACTTCAAGCTTTGTGCAACTAAAGGAACTGCAGAATATATTAAAAAATATGGAATGAAATGTAAGATTATAAATAAAGTTAGCAGTGGATCGCCACATATAGTAGATGTTTTAAATTCTAAAAAAATTGCAATTGTAATTAACACCGGAGGTGGAAAAAGCGAACATAGACTTAGCGATGCCATTGCATTAAGAAGAGCAACACTTAAAAACAAAGTTCCATATTGCACAAATATGTCCACTGCCCTAGCGTGTATAGAGGGAATTAAATCACTGAAAACAAAAAAACTAGAGATTAAATCTCTTCAAGAATTAAATTAAATTACTTCAATTATTAGTTGTAATTTTTTCACTTAAAAGTTGAAATTATTTATAAATTTAATTTTGTTTAACCCAAAATGATTAGTAGTTTTGTTGTTATTAAATAAAAAATTTTTAAAAATAAAAAAACAAAATGAGTTCTGAAGTTCATAAATACATTGAAACATCGATAAGAAAAAAAGAAAGTTTATTAAATGCTAAAGTTATAGGTTTTCCAAATGGTCAAAAAGTAAACGAATTAAAAAATTTAGAGACTATCCAAAAAAATTTTTGGAAAATTAATGATAAATCAAACGAAGACCAGTTAAGAGCTGTTACAGGTATTTGCTTTATGTTTGGAACTTTAATTTTAATGGGATTATATTCCGGTATATTTTAAAAAATTTAGCTATTCCACTTTCCAATCAGTTAAAAATGTAACATAGTTTACTTGAATACATCTTCTTTCCTTAATAATTTTTTTCTTCTCCATTCCATGCCAAGTGTTTGGACCGCTAGTGAAAAAATATCCATAATTATGTTTATAGGGTACAGTTTTAACTTTTTCTAATTTTTCATTGTAAAAATCAGTTCCTAAATTTTCAGACTCATTTGATCTATTTACAAAAATTAATCCTGACATTAATTTCTCCTTAATATCACAGTGAGGTTTTAACCAGAATCCCTCTCGGTCACATATAACCTCTACTCTGACATAAGAATTACTTAAATCTTTATTTATCATTTTAGATATTGTTTCATATGTTTCTTTGGATTGAAGATCATTAATAAATTTAACTAAATTAGGAAACTGTGATGAATTTTCTTTTGTCACAAAACATCTAAATTTTACTGCTTTACCACCTGATGCTATTCCTTCCCTAAATTCAGCAGCTCCACCATCGATTGCTCTCGTTCCATCATAGTTTAAATTATGCTTACTAACGTCTGGAATATCTGCTTTTATAATTTCTTCAATTGCTTCCTCACTAAGAGCATTATTATATTCCCAATGATCAAATGGGAATTCATGTTTTTTTGATTGATTTAAAATAGAATTAAGAAAAGTCATAATTTTTAAATTTCTCTTTTATATAGCTTGATATTTTGTCAGTTTCATTAAGTTTTTCATAATTCCAATCAACAACAGAATTTTCTAGATCTTTTGTGATATTTAACGATCTAAATAATTCAAAAAATTTTTTAAACCTAGAATTTTTCTTAATAGGTGACATTTGAGCTATATAAATTGGTTTACCCGTAATTGCAGCTTCTGAAATCATTGATATTGAGTCACACATTACAACAATATGGTTTGCTAATTTTAATGATGAAAGATATGCTTTTTTATCAACATCGGTAACTACTATTTGATTTTCATCAAAATAATGTTTTCCCTTATCAATTATTTTTTGGGGCGTTCTCATTGATGGAATAAAAATTAATTGATATCCTTTATCAATAAAATTATTTTTAATTTTAAAAAAAATTTCATCAATAATTGAATCGTTATAATTGTAATATTTATTAGGACCACCCACTATTAAAGCGACTAATTTTTCTTTTTTAACCTGTGGTTTTAAATAATCTTTGTTTTCCTCTAATTCGTTGTTTCTTAAATAATGAATTGCACCTTTGGATTTTAAAACATTTTTTCCCTCTAAGCTGTCATGTTCTGGTGCAACTATAAAATCAAAATTACTAGGTGAAACTTTTGGGTCTTGAATATGAATATTAATGATTTTATTTTTTAATTTTTGTTTTAAATATATAGATGGTATTACACTTTTTCTTCCACACGATATAACAATATTAAAATCTTTATTTATATTATTTTTGAAAACGAATTTTTTTACTGGAGTGAGGCTTGGAGGAATTATTTTCCATAAATTATTTAGTTCAATTTTTTCGTGTATAAATTCAAGGTCTAAAGCTTTAGCAAGCCCTTCTACTTGACTTATCATTCCATGCATTCCCTCGGTCAATAATATCCCTTTTAATTTAGTCATTAATCACTATATAGCTTTCATATGAGTCAAAATCCAACTAAACACACAAAAGTGTTAATAATTGGGTCTGGTCCAGCCGGATATACTGCAGCAGTCTATGCGGCTAGAGCAATGTTAAATCCTATACTTGTTTATGGATCAGAGCCTGGTGGACAACTAACTACAACAACTGATGTCGAAAATTATCCAGGATTTGCTGATGTTGTTCAAGGGCCTTGGTTAATGGATCAAATGAAAGAACAGGCAAAAGCTGTTGGTACTGAGATGATAGAAGATCATATTGGATCAGTTAATTTAAAATCGACTCCATTTGAAGCAGTTGGTGATAGTGGTCAAAAATTTACCGCCGATAGTATTATTATTTCTACAGGTGCCCAAGCGAGATGGTTAAATATAAAATCAGAGCAAGAATTTAGAGGTTTTGGGGTATCCGCATGTGCTACATGTGATGGATTTTTCTTCAAAGAGAAAGAAGTTGCAGTTGTTGGTGGTGGTAATGCTGCTGTAGAGGAAGCAATGTTTCTTACAAAGTTTGCTTCAAAAGTAAAATTAATTCACAGACGTGATAGTCTGAGAGCTGAAAAAATGCTTCAAAAAAAATTAATGGAAAACAAAAAAATTGAAATTATTTGGGATACAGTAGTTGAAGATGTAATAGGTGATAAAGAACCTAAAAATGTCAAAGGTATTAAAGTAAAAAATGTAAAAACAAATAAAATTGAAGAGATCAAAGTTGATGGTTTATTTGTTGCAATTGGTCATGATCCAGCAACTTCACTATTTAAAGATCAATTAAAAATGGATAATGAAGGATATTTAATTACCAAACCAGACTCTACTGAAACTAATGTTCCTGGAGTTTATGCTGCAGGAGATGTAAAGGACAAAACATTTAGACAAGCTGTAACCGCTGCAGGCATGGGATGTATGGCTGCACTTGAGGCTGAAAAGCATCTTTCACACAAGTAAGGTGAAAAATAATTTACATGTTTTTTTAGGAGCAACTGTAGCTGATGCTGCAGCTAGACCATTACATTGGGTTTATAATCAGAAAAAACTGCTAACTTATATTAAGGGAAAACAAGACTTTACCTTCTTAAAAAAAAATAAAAGTCCTTTTTACAGTATTAAAACTGGCAAAGTTTCTGGTTATAATGAAGTTGGTCAAGTCATGTTCATAACTTTAGTTGAAGGTCATCGAAATATAGAAGAAAGATTTAAAAAAAATATTACAAAAAATTTTGGTCCAGGAAGTATTTACTGGAAAAATTTTAATCTAAGGGCAAAATATAGAAAAGTTAAAGACTGGCGAGGAATAATAAAAGGACCTTGGATCCATCAGAATATCATTGAAACTGTAAGAAATATTAAGTCAAAAAAAAAATTAACTGGAGGTAAAAAGGTAAACGAGTCTGATGGTTATTGTGCTGCTCTTCCATATTTTTTGTATGGCTATAATTTTAAAGATGTAAAAAAGATTATCTCTACAGTAACTGTTTCAAAAATAAGTCTCAAATATGCTTTAGCAAAATTTTATCTAATAGATTTAGCGCTAAAAGGTTGCAAAGATCCTATAAACGAGTTCATGAAGATATTCAAAAAAAATTCATATTTTAAAAGTGTTGTTGAAGATATTAAAAAAGTTAAAAGATTAAAATCAAAACCTCACCCTCTTATGGTTAAAAAATTGGGCATGGCTTGTAGCTATCCAGGAACATTTAATAGCTCAATTCATTCAATTATTAATTCAAAAAATTATAAAGGAGCCATTTTAAAAACTATTAAAGCTGGTGGCTGTAACTGTTCTAGAGTTAATTTCATTGGAGCTTATTTTGCTGCTTTAAAAGGTATTAAAACTATCCCTAAATCTTGGATAAGAAAAACTGATCCAGCTAAAAAAATATTAGACCAAAATTAATATTCTTTTATATCAGACTTTCACAAAAATATTTTATTCTATCCATAGCTTTTTTCAAATTTTTCATTGAAGTTGCATAGGAAATTCTAAAATATCCATCTAAGCCAAATGCTGACCCCTGAACAACTGCAACATTTGATTTTTCAAGCAACTTTTGAACAAAATCAGTATCAGTTTTTAATTTTGTTTTTTTATTTAATAAACCTTTGCAGCTTGGAAAAACATAGAATGCACCATTAGGTTTTAAACAGCTTATTCCTTTTATTCTGTTTAAACTTTTAACTACAAAATCTCTTCTTTGCTTAAAGGCATTAGATCTCTTTTTTATAAAACTTTGATTTCCATTCAATGCTTCAACTGCTGCAGCTTGACTTATTGATGATGGATTTGATGTTGATTGAGATTGAATCTTGCCTATAGCTTTAATTATATCTTTTGGGCCTGCAGCATATCCTATTCTCCATCCTGTCATTGCATAAGATTTACTTACTCCATTCATAGTTAGTGTTCTATTTTTTAATTTTGGAATTTGTGCAATAGTAAAAAAATTAAAATTGTCATATCTAACGTGTTCATAAATATCATCACTCAAAACATAAATTTTTTTATTTCTAGTTAAAACTTTGGCTAAATCTTGAATTTCTTTTTTAGTATATCCTGCTCCTGTAGGATTAGATGGTGAATTGAGGATTACCCATTTTGTTTTTTTCGAAATTGTTTTTTTAAGTTTTTTTGCTGTAAGTTTAAAACCTTCTTGCTCTGTACATTTAACTATTTTTGGTTTTCCTCCAGCTAATAAAACCATATCTGGATAAGAAACCCAAAAAGGTGCTGGAATTATAACCTCATCACCTTTATTTAAAGTTGCCATAAAAGCATTATAAAGAACTTGCTTTCCACCAGTTCCCACTGTTACTTGATCTATAGAATAATTTAATTTATTTTCTCTTTTGAATTTTTTTATAACAGCTTTTTTTAATGCAGGGGTTCCATCTACTGCTGTGTATTTCGTATCACCTTTTCTAATCGCTTTAATTGCAGCATTTTTAATATTATCTGGAGTATCAAAATCAGGCTCTCCCGCCCCTAATCCGATGACATCTTTACCTGCGGCTCTTAATTCCCTGGCTTTTTGAGTTACCGCAATGGTTGGGGAAGGTTTAATTCTTTTTAAACTATTTGATATTATGCTCATTGAAATAAAAATTATATCAATTAGTTTTATAAATAATGCAGAATACATATCAAGATTTAATTACAGAAATTCAGAATAAAAATCCTGAGATAAGCCCTAAACTAGAAGGTGGCAAAAAGTTTCAAATGAAAACTGACTTTGAGCCAGCAGGCGATCAACCCGAGGCTATAAAACAATTAGTAAATGGTGCCGACAAAGATCAATTAAGTCAAGTTCTTCTGGGAGTAACCGGATCTGGTAAAACTTTTACAATGGCAAAAGTCATAGAAAAGACTAACAGACCTGCCTTAATACTGGCTCCAAACAAAACTCTTGCAGCTCAACTCTATGGTGAAATGAAATCTTTTTTTCCTGATAATGCTGTTGAGTATTTTGTCTCTTACTACGATTATTATACACCTGAAGCCTACGTTCCACGTTCAGACACTTATATTGAAAAAGAAGCATCAATCAATGAGCAGATAGATCGAATGCGCCACTCAGCGACAAGATCTTTACTAGAAAGAGACGATGTTGTCATCGTTTCAAGTGTTTCATGTATTTATGGATTAGGTTCGGTTGAAGCCTACAGTAAAATGACCTTAAGTTTAAAAACAGGTTACGATTATAATAGAGAACAACTAATTAAATCATTAGTTGCTCTTCAATATAAACGAAATGATCAAAATTTTTACAGAGGTACATTTAGAGCACGAGGGGAGTATTTGGAAATCTTTCCATCTCACCTAGAGGATCGTGCCTGGAGATTAAGTTTATTTGGAGATAAATTGGAAAAAATTGAGGAATTTGATCCACTTACAGGTAATTTGGTAAATGAATTAAGTGTGATTAAAATTTATGCAAATAGTCATTACATAACTCCTAAGCCAACTATTGAGCAAGCAATTATTAAAATCAAAAGAGAATTAGAGATAACTTTAAAGAAGTTTAAAGATCAAAATAAATTACTTGAAGCCCAAAGATTGGAAGAAAGAACTAAATTTGATTTAGAAATGATTGAAGCAACAGGTTCTTGTGCTGGAATTGAAAATTATTCTAGATTTTTATCTGGAAGAAAACCTGGGGAACCACCCCCTACTCTTTTTGAATATTTTCCTGATAATACTTTAATTTTTGTTGATGAATGTCATGTAACAGTTCCACAGTTAAATGGTATGTATAAAGGTGACAGATCAAGAAAAAGCAATCTTGCAGAGTATGGTTTTAGATTGCCTTCTTGTATGGATAACCGACCGCTTAAATTTGAAGAATGGGATGCTATGAGAACTCAAACGGTTTTTGTATCTGCTACTCCAGGGCCATGGGAATTAAAACAAGTTAAAAATAAATTTGTAGAACAAGTTATTAGGCCCACTGGTTTAATTGATCCTCCTGTTGAAATAAGGCCTGCAAAAAATCAAGTGGATGATTTAATGCATGAGTGTAAAAAAGTTGTTGATAATAATTACAGAGTACTTGTGACCACATTAACAAAAAAGATGGCTGAGGATTTAACTGAGTACCTTCATGAAAATGGTGTCAAAGTTAGGTATATGCATTCTGATATCGATACTCTTGAAAGAATAGAAATTATGAGAGATTTAAGATTAGGAGTGTTTGATGTCTTGGTTGGTATTAATCTTTTAAGAGAAGGTTTAGATATACCTGAATGTGCTTTAGTTGGAATTTTAGACGCTGATAAAGAAGGATTTTTAAGATCTGAAACTTCGTTAATTCAAACTATTGGAAGAGCAGCAAGAAATTTAGATGGAAAAGTAATTCTTTATGCTGACAAAGAAACCAAAAGTATAAAAAATGCAATTAAAGAAACTGATAGAAGAAGATCGATTCAAGTAGCATACAATAAAAAACATAAAATTAGTGCAGCAAGTATAAAAAAAGAAATTGGAGATGTTTTAGAGAGTGTTTATGAAAAAGATTATGTTAAAGTTGGTACTGATGAAAATATTGGTGGGAATCTTAAAAAACATTTAAAATCTCTTAATAAAAAAATGAAAGATGCTGCAACCAATCTTGAATTTGAGGAAGCGGCTAAAATAAGAGACGAAATCAGAAAACTTGAAGCATCAGAGTTAGAAATCGTTTTAAACCCTAAAGTAAAACAATATAGTGTAAATAATAAAATTTATCCTAAAGGTAGATCAACTATGGGTTTGCCAGGAACAAGAGCTAAAAAAGGTAAAAAAAAATGGAAGCAAATAAGATAATCATTACTGGAGCTGCTACAAGAATAGGAGCAGCAATTGCCAAATCACTTTCTGGCCCAGATGCTGAAATTGTAATTCATTATAATAACTCTAAAACTAAAGCTGAAAAACTTAAGAGAGAATTAATTAAAAATCATACAAAAGTTTTCCTTATTAAAGGTGACCTCTCAAAAGAAAAAGATTTAAAAAAAATTATAAAATTTTCAAAATCAAAGCTAAGGTATTTTGATTGTCTGATTAACAATGCATCATTATTTGAAAATGACAATTTAAGAAATTTTACATCTAAAAGTTGGGCTAAGCACCTCGAAGTTAATTTAAAAGCTCCAGCTTATTTAACTAAAGAATTTGCAAAAAATATAAAAGGTAAAAACAACAATATTATCAATATAATTGACCAAAGAGTTTTTAAATTAACTCCTTTTTTCTTTTCATATACTTTAAGTAAAACTGGCCTTTATACTTTAACCAAAACTAGTGCCATGAGTTTGGCCCCCAACATTAGAGTTAATGGAATAGCTCCAGGACCAACCATTAAAAATAAAAGACAAACTGATAATCATTTCAAAAAACAATATTTAGCAACCCCTTTGAGACAACAAGTGAATGTTATTGAGATTTGTAATGCTGTTGACTTCTTTATTAAAAACAGTTCTATTACTGGGCAAGTTTTAGCAATAGATAGTGGACAAAATTTGAATTGGCAAACACCTGATATAATGAGGGGAAAAGAATGAAAAAAAATAACTTTAAAATTGTCAAAATAGATAAAAATAAAAGCTTATTTAACTACGAAAAAAAAATTCTTATTAATGAATTAATTTTGGAATTAAAGCTTGGTTATTATGATTTCGAAAAAGAAAAACCTCAAAAAGTAAAATTTAGTCTTGAGATTGATTATGAGGATAAAAAACCAACAAATGACAAAGATATCAAATCTATTGTAAATTATAGTACAGTTGTAAAACTAATTTCTAAGCTGGTAAAAAAGAAACACTACAATTTTTTAGAGACTCTTGCTGAAGCCGTATTTGACGAGCTATTTAAGGACAAAAGAATAGGTAAAATAATGCTAAAAATTGAAAAATTAGAAATTTTAAAAGAGTGTTCATCTGTTGGTATTCAAATTACCAAAAAAAGAAGTCATGAAAAGTTCTGAGCTCGGAAAAGAAGTAATTAAAAAAGAACTTTCATTAATTCCCAAAAGCCCTGGTGTATACAGAATGCTCAACCATAAAGATGATATTCTTTACGTAGGAAAAGCAAAAAATCTACCTAATAGATTAAAGAGTTATGTTTCTGAAAAAAATCATATAATCCGAACTGAAAGGATGTTGTCTCAAACATTTAAACTAGAGATCACAACTACTGCTAATGAAAGTGAAGCTCTACTATTAGAAGCAAACTTAATTAAAAAACATAAACCAAAATTTAACATTTTACTTAAAGATGATAAATCTTTCCCTTTCATATTTATTGGTGAAAAAGATCAATGGCCACGGGTTACTAAACATAGAGGAAAAAAAGATAAAGAAGGATTTTATTTTGGTCCATTTGCGTCAGCAGGTACTGCAAACTGGACTATTAAAATGCTTCAAAAGATATTTCAATTAAGAGTTTGTGATGATGGCACTTTCAAGAATAGAAAAAGACCTTGCATACTTTATCAAATTAAAAGATGTTCGGGTCCTTGTGTTGGCTACATAGAAAAAAATGATTACAAAAAATCAGTAGAACAAGCAATTCAATTTGTGTCAGGTAAATCTAGAGATATTCAAAAAAACTTATCTAAAGAAATGGAAGCTGCAAGTGAAAAGCTAGATTTTGAAAAAGCTTCAATTTTCAGAGATAGGATTAAATCGCTAAATATAATTCAATCTTCACAAAGAATTAATGAAGCAAACTTAGTTGATGCTGATGTAATCGCTGCATATAAAGAATCTGGGAAAACATGTATTCAAGTTTTCTTTTATAGATCTAAACAAAACTGGGGAAATCAAGCTTATTTTCCAAAACATGATCCTGATCAAAATATTTCTGAAATTATGTCTTCTTTTTTAATGCAGTTTTATGAAAATAAAAATGTTCCGAAGCTAATAATAATTAATACTGATATTAAAGAGAAGAAATTAATAGAAGAAACTTTAAGTAAAAAAGAAAATAATACAATTTCTATCAACACAGCAAAAAAAGGAACTAAAGCAAAAGTCATTGCTATGGCTGAAAAAAATGCCAAAGAGTCTTTGAATAGAAAACTTTATGAAACAAATAATAATAAAAGTTTATTTGAGGATGTTGCTAAAAAATTTGATTTAAGAAACGTTATAAATTTAGTTGAAGTATATGATAATAGTCACATTCAAGGGACAAATAGTGTTGGTGCAATGATAACATTTGGTAATGAAGGTTTTATTAAAAAAAGATACAGAAAATTTGATATTAAAACTAAGGGTTCAGAACAAGATGATTTTGCAATGTTAAAAGAAGTTTTATCAAGAAGGTTTAAAAGAGCTATACTTGAAAAGGGAAATTATTTGTCACTACCTGACTTGATATTGATAGACGGAGGTAAAGGACAATATTCTTCAGCAAAAGAGGTTTTAAATCAATTAGGATTACATGATTTACCAATGATTGCTATCGCTAAAGGTAAGATGAGAAATAGTGGTGATGAAACATTCTTTTACAATGGAAAATCCTTTAAATTTGAAAAAAATGATCCTACCCTATTTTTTATGCAACGACTTCGAGATGAGGCTCATCGATTTGCAATTACTTCTCATAGAGCTAAAAGAGCTAAAGGTATCAAAAAATCACTTCTAGACCAAATCGATGGCATTGGAGCTATTAGAAAAAGAGCTCTCTTGAACCATTTTGGCTCTGCTAGGGCAGTAGAATCTGCAAGTCTTGATGAAATAAAATCAGTTGAAGGTGTTGAGGTAAAAGTTGCAAAAAAGATATATAACTTTTTTCATGAATAATAATTTGTATGCTTAAAAAAATACCAAACATATTAACTATAGGAAGAATTTTAATTGTTCCATTTTTTGTTTTAGCATTTTATCTTCCAGGCTTTTATGGAGATTTAACAGCTTTAATCTTATTTATAGTTGCCTCCTTCACTGACTTTTTAGATGGAATGTTGGCTAGATTTCTTGGTGAAGAGTCTAAACTTGGGGAATTATTAGATCCAATTGCTGATAAAATTATTGTTGCAACTGCTCTTATTTTACTAGTAATGGATGGCACTATTAGGCACTATGAAGTGATTGCAGCAATTATAATTTTAACACGAGAAATATTAATTTCTGGATTAAGAGAATTTTTAGCCAAAGGTAAAATTAAGCTGCCAGTTTCTAATCTTGCAAAACTCAAAACTGTTTTACAAATGACTTCTATTGCACTTTTACTTTCTGGCGATACAGGTAACAAAATTCTCAATTTTCAAGATTACAATGCACAAACAATCGGTATAATTCTTCTTTGGCTATCTGCAGCCTTAACACTCTTTACTGGATATGATTATATGCGAAAAGGTATAGATCACGCTATATCAGAGGATAATAAAGATTAAGCGGCTTTTTTCTTTTTCACTAAAACTTGATAGCTTTCGTTTAGGTCAATGATCATTTCACAGACTTTGAATTGATTATTTGCAATACATGAAACTGGAGTAACTTCAGCGGCTGTTCCTGTTAAAAAACATCCGACAAAATTTGAAAGTTCTTTTGGGCTAATTTTTCTTTCATTAACTTTTATATTTTTTGATTTAGCAATTTCTATTACTGTTCTTCTTGTAATCCCATCTAAAAATGAGTCTGGTACCGGAGTATGTAATTCACCATTTTTATCTTTAAAAAAAATATTTGCTCCAGTAGCTTCTGCTACATTACCCTCATGATCTAACATTAATGAGTCTGTATAACCTTGTTTTTCTGCTTCATGTTTTGATAGTGTACAAATCATGTAAAGTCCTGATGCTTTAGTATCCCAAGGAATTGTATCTGGTGCAGGTCTTCGCCAATTAGAAATATTAAGCCTGATACCTTCAATCTTTAATTTTGGATCAAAGTACGAACCCCACTCCCAAGTCGCGATGGCTACATGAATTTTTGTTTGTTGAGCAGAAATTGCCATCATCTCACTTCCTCTCCACGCAACAGGTCTAACATAACCATTTTTAACTTTTTGAGTTGAAATTATTTTATTACTAGCAGAATTAATTTCTTCCTCTGAGTAAGGAATTTCAAAACCCATTCGTCTAGCTGAATGAAAAAGTCTAGAAGTATGTTCCTCTAACTTAAATATTGATCCGTCATAAACCCGCTCACCTTCAAATACGCAGCTAGCATAATGAAGTCCATGGCTTAAAACGTGCAATTTAACCTCTGACCAATCTACTAATTCGCCATTGTACCATATTTTTCCAGATCTCTTGTCGTAGGGTATCATTATGAAATATAAAATTCTTACTGAAAAATATCTTTGTATCTATAATATGTCAATATAACTTACCAAAATGAAAGAGCTTTTATATCTAAAAGATGATCAATTAAAAGATTTAATTGAAAAATTATTTATTAGTTATAGAGAGACATTTTCAGACTCAAAAAAAATTCTAAATAAATATTCGATAGGTTTGGCACATCAAAAAGTTATCCATTTGATATCTATGTATAATGGAATCTCTATCTCAGAATTAATGAATAGGTTAAAAATTACAAAACAGAGTTTGAATAGGGTAATTAAAGATTTAAATAAACTTGAAATTATTTTTTTCAAAAAAGACACAAAAGATACAAGAATTAAACATGTTTTTTTAAATGAAAAAGGAGAAAAAATTTTTAATGAAATTTTTTCAATTCAAAAAAAACGTATTTACAATGCTCTTTTAAATTCTAGTTCAGAAGAAGTTATAAATTTTGATAATGTTTTAAAAAAGATAATAAATGGATAAATTTGTTGCACATATATTGGTTGTTGATGATGATGATGGAATAAGATCATTAGTAAAAAAATATCTCAATGAAAATAATTATCTTATCACAACTGCTAATAGTGCGGAGGATGCGTCTGAAAAAATAAAAATAATCAAATTTGATTTAATAATTTTAGATATCATGATGCCAGGAAAAAGTGGCTTAGATTTTATTCGAGATAATATAAAAAAATTAGATACTCCAATAATTTTATTAACAGCTAAAGGTGAACCAGATGAAAGAATTGAAGGATTAGAAATTGGAGCTGATGATTATTTACCAAAACCCTTTGAACCAAAAGAATTAATCTTGAGAATTCAAAATATTATAAACAAAACAATAAAGAAAAATCAAAAAAGAGTTGTTAAATTTGAAAATATCATGATTGATTTAAATAAACAATTAATTTTTAAAAATGATAATGAATATAAAATAAATAATACGGAAAAAATAATCTTAGAAAAAATGATAAACAATCCTGGTAAAACTTTTTCAAGAGAAGACATCGGATTATTTATTGATTTAGATAAAGAAAGATCAATTGATGTAATTATAACAAGATTAAGAAAAAAGATTGAAATTGATCCAAAAAATCCAAAATTTTTACAAACGATTAGAGGTGTAGGTTATGTTTTATGGATTGAATAAGTTTGTAAAAAATATACTTCCAAAAAGATTATTCTACCGTGCTTTATTAATTGTTGCGATACCAGTCATAGTAATACAACTGATCATTACTATTGTTTTTTTTGATAGTTTATGGATTAAAACAAACAAAGGTATGACAAGAGCACTTGTAAATGAAATTAGTACTTTTGTTGAAATTTATAATGACGAAATTTATGAAAAAAATGAGATTACAAATCTTTTTTCTTTATATCAAGATTTGAATATAGAATTTATTGATGATGAAAGTTTCAATTATGAATATGATGAAAGGTGGTTTAGTCCAATAGATAGAACACTCAGAAGAGAGTTAAAATCAAAGTTTGGTTCAGATAAGTTTTGGTTCAATACTACTGACTACAAAGAATTAATTGATTTAAGAATAGAATATGAAACTGGATATTTGAAATTCTTAGTACCTAGAGACAGAGTTACCAGCTCATCTGCAAGAATATTTGCATTATGGATTACTGTGCCAGCAATTATTATGGTTTTGATATCTTTGATATTTTTAAAAAATCAAACACGTCCAATTTCTAATCTTGCAAAAGCTGCTGAAAAATTTGGAAAAGGTGAGGAGATTGAGGAGTTTAAGCCGTCTGGAGCGGCAGAAATAAGACAAGCTGGATATGAATTTGATAAAATGAGAAGAAGAATAATTAGACACCTCAATCAAAGATCAGAAATGCTATCTGGTATAAGTCACGATCTAAGAACCCCTCTAACAAGAATGAAATTACAAATAGCATTTATTAAAGATAAAGATTTAGCAGATAAATTGACTCAAGATATCAATGAAATGGAAAAAATGCTAAATGAATATCTACAATTTACCAGATCATCATATCAAGAAAAAGATGAAAAATTTGATCTAAGCGAATTAATAAATTCAACAATAGATGAATATAATAATAGCAATATTTCTAAAAATCTCATGTCTGAAATTTACATAATTGGCCGTAAAAACTTATTAAAAAGATGTATTAATAACATGATTGATAACGCTATAAAATATGGCGATAAAGTAAAAATTGAATTAGTAAGAAAAAATAAAAACTTATTCATTAAAATTGAGGACAATGGTCCTGGTATACCAGAAGAGGAATATGACAATGTTTTTAAACCTTTCTATAAGATTGATAAAGGTAGAGCTGAGTCGAAAGCCAGTGTTGGGTTAGGACTGTCAATCGCGTCAGATATTATAAGATCACATGGGGGAAATATTAAATTAGAAAAATCTTCGATGAACGGTCTTGGAGT
>CACKZI010000010.1 GCA_902604605.1 uncultured Pelagibacteraceae bacterium
GTTTGCTGGTTAGCAAGTGAAGAAAATTCATTTAGTACGGCGGCAGTATTTGATTTAAGTGGTGGAAGAGCAACGTATTAAAAGGAGAGAAAATAATGAAGTTATGTAGAATAGGTAATTTTGAAAATGAAAAACCAGCATTAATTGATAATGAAAATAATTATAGAGACTTATCATCTGTTATAGATGACTTTAATCCTGAAACATTAAATTTTAATACAATCGAAAAAATTAAAAAAACTGAAATTTCTAGTTTACCAAAATTAGACTCTAATTCGAGAATTGGTGCATGTGTCTCAAAACCATCAAAGTTTATTGGTATAGGATTAAACTTCAAAGATCATGCTGAAGAACAAAATCTACCAATACCAAAAGAGCCCATAATTTTTTCAAAATTTACTAGTTGTATCACAGGACCCAATGATCCAATCATAGTTCCAAAAGGATCCACACATACTGATTGGGAAGTAGAGCTGGGTTTTGTAATTGGAAAGAAAGCAATAAATGTCAACATTGAAAATGCTTTAGATCATGTTCTTGGCTTTTTTCTCGTTAACGATGTGAGTGAAAGAAATTTTCAAAAAAATAAAGGTTTAACTTGGGATAAAGGAAAAGGTTTTGATACTTTTGGTCCTATTGGTCCTTATATTGTTACTAAAGATGAGTTGCCAGATTTTCAAAAACTTAATATGTTTTTAGATGTTGATGGCAAAAGAATGCAAACAGGAAATACTGAGCAAATGATCTTTGATATCAAGACTTTAGTTTCATATATGAGTTCTTGTATGAGTTTACATCCAGGAGACATTTGCTGCACTGGTACACCTCCAGGTGTTGGAGAAAATATGTCTCCACCACACTTTTTAAATGGTGGGGAAGAAGTAGTTTTAGGTGTTGATAAGCTAGGTACACAAAAACATAAAGTGCTTCCCTATAAAGAGTAAGGAATTTAAATTAGTTTAATGTTTGAAATTATAATCGCCTTTGGTGCAGGATTAATAAGCTTTTTATCACCATGTGTTTTGCCTCTTATACCTGGATATATTTCTTATATTTCAGGTAGTTCATTAAATGAATTATTAGAAAAAAAAAATATAAATTTAATACCAATTATTTTATTTACTTTAGGATTTTCAGTAGTTTTTATAATTTTCGGTGCAGCCTCAACTTTTTTAGGACAAGTTCTACTTCAAAACTCATACGAATTAAGGATAATAGCTGGTTCAATAATCGTAATTTTATCCCTGCACATAATTGGTATCATTAATCTTAAATTTTTGAATTACGAAAAAAGAATTCAAACTAATGACAAAAAGAATTTTTTTAGCCCAATTTTAATTGGTATGGCTTTTGCATTTGGCTGGACCCCTTGTATAGGACCTATTCTTGGATCAATTTTAGTTCTTGCTTCAACCGAGGATAGTTTAGGCAAAGGTATTTTACTTTTATCTTTCTATTCAATAGGTCTTGCAATTCCGTTCATTTTGTCTGGTTATTTAATGCAGAAATTTTTGATATTTTCAAAAAATTTTAAAAAGAATATTAATAAAGTAACAAAGATTGGTGGTATCATCTTATTAGTTACTGGGATATTAATAATTACAAATCAACTACAAGCTTTAGGTTATTACTTACTTGATATTTTACCTTTTTTACAGAAATTTGGATAATTATTTATGAAAATTTATCAGATAGACTCAAGCGCTAGAAAAGAAGGCTCAACCTCAAGAGCTTTAGCAAAAAAATTATTAGATAAAATTAAAAAACCAGAGGATCAAGTTGTATATCGGGATCTTGATGATGAAATGGTTTTTGTATCCGGACTTACAGAGTCAGGAATGAAAATTGAAAAAAAAGATCAAACAGAACATCATAAAAAGATGTTTGAACTTTCAGATACTTTAGTTAAAGAGCTCAAAGAAAGCGATGTAATAATAATTTCAGCACCAATATATAATTATGGGCCTCCAGCCACACTCAAAGCTTGGTCAGATCTTGCGGCAAGAGTAGGTGAAACTTTTAGATTTAAACCCAATGGAAGGAGAGAGGGTTTGCTTAAAAATAAAAGAGCATACTTGGTAATCACTTCTGGTGGAACAAAACTCAATAGCAATGAAGACTTTCTCACACCATGGTTAAAATTTATTTTAAATTTTTTTGGTATTGAAAAAATCGACATAATTTGTGCTGATCAAATGGCTTTAGATTATGAGAAATCAATCAAAGATGCTGAAAAACAAATAGAAAATCTTAGTTAAAGATTAAATTTTCTTTTTAAGTGTTTTAATTTTCCCTCGGTGCTATCGTAATCAATATAGCAACCTTGTAAAAAACGATTTCCTTCATTTGCATCAAATTTTGTTCTACCATGAAGTAGTCTATAGTTATCCATCATCAATAAATCACCAGGTATAAGCTTAAATTCTATTCTATAATTATCAGAATTATAAAGTTCAGATATTTTTTTTCTTGCTGAATAATATAATTCTAATTTTTCTTTATCCATTAGAGGCACAAAATCTAATCTAGGACTAAACCTTACTTGTTTAAAGTTTCCGTCTTCATCCAATTGAATCATTTCAGCCCAATCTTCTAAAACTACACTTTGATCAACAAACTGGAATCTAACTTTAACTTCAGTTAAAATTTTATAATAATCTGGAAAATCTTTTTTTAGTTTTTGTGTAACAGTATAACCATCAACCAAAGTTGAAAACCCACCGCTGACTTCATTTTCAATACAATGCAGCATTTGAATACAAGGCACAGGATTTCTATAAGGATTATCTGTGTGAGGAGCAAGCGGTAATGAAGTATATGCTAAATCATTAGGATTTGGTTTTGATTTAACATTAAAAAACTCTCCAAAATTAGTTCTTCTAATGCTTCCAATTGAATTAGCAAATTCTACTATAAAATTATTTTTTATAGGAATTTTTTTAAATATAACAAAACCATATTGATAAAAATTAATTAAAGCATCATACATTTCTTTTTTTTCAAAAAAATTATCCTTAAATTCAAAATTATTAAAATTTTTTAAAGAAGAGTCCCATTCAATTTTATCTATGTATTTAATATCATTAGTATTTGAAAATTCTTTTAGAATATTCTGAATTGTTAATTTAGTAGATGTTCCATCATTAAAAGAAACTTCCAAATAATCATCTGATAAGTTTAAATTATTGATTTTTATATTTTCTTTAAGTTCAGTAGGGTCAAACAATCTTTGTTGGGTTTTTTTATCAACAAAAGTTTCTCCGTTTACCCTTTCTCTAAGCCAAAAAGGGTGAATTTCTTTTCTTGATCCCCGGTCTTCAAAAAATACCTTTTTGTTTTTTAATTCAATTTTCATACAATTTTAAATCATTATTTAAAATTATGCTTTAATCAATAGGAATTAAATAGTATTAGTCCTCTGTGATAAAATTAAAATCTTCAGATTACAAAGTTTATTCAAAATTTATTGAAAATTTGGCCAAAAAGTTAACTAAATTTTATTATTTAAAATTAAACAAACCATTTAAAGTATCCAACAAACTTAGAGGAAAAGGATATGACCCTGTCACAAGTGCCGATAAAGCATTTGAAATATTTATAAGAAAAGAAATTAATAAAAGATTTCCTCATCATCAAGTAATAGGTGAAGAATTTGGTCATAAAAAATCTAAAAGTGATTATTCATGGGTAATCGATCCAATAGATGGAACACGATCCTTTGTTATAGGTAATCCGACTTGGAGTAATTTAATTTCATTAAATTATAAAGGTAGTCCTGTTTTAGGACTTGCTAATTTTCCAATACTAAAAAAATATTATTTTAATACTTCATTTAATTCTGCATATGTCTCAGATAATGGAAAAAAAAGAAAAATAGCAGTTAATCGTAAAGCAACTTTTTCAAAAATGAAATTATCAGCAGCTTTTCATGGAAGTTTGTCTCTAAATCAACAAAAAAAGATTCCTCAAATATTAAAGCGAATGCAATTTCCATGTGCAGATGCTTTAAGCTATTCTCATTTTGCTGAAGGAAAACTTGATGTTGTTATTCAGTGTGGAAATAAAATTTGGGATATTCACGCTTTAACTCCCATCATTAGAGCTTCAAGAGGTATAGTAACAACTTGGAAAAATGAGGATGCTAAGAAGGCTGGAAATATAATTTGTGCAGCTAACAAAAGTCTTCATGTCAAAATGCTTAAAATTTTAAAACCTGTTTCTAAGTAGTTTTACCAAGTGTATTAAGTAAAATTACACCAACAATAATCAATGCTATTCCAACAATTCCATATAAATTTGGTATTTGATTATATTTAAATACGCCAAACAAAGTAACTGCAGTAATTGTTAATCCACCATATGTTGCATATGTAAAGCCAACTGGAATGATATTCATAGCTTTTGATAAACAGAAGATACAAGCTATTATTGAAATTGTACAAAAAATAGTTGGACCAAGATTAGCAAAACCATTTGTTGACTTTAAAAAACCATTGGAAGTTATTCCAAGAATAATTCCTAATAATAAAAAAATGTATCCTGATAAATTACTCACAATTAACAGTATGATTATTTAGTAATTTTATCTACAAATTTTTGCACTACTGGAGCTACAATTGTTGTAGCAAGCAAAGCAACAGGCAAGCTTACAGACCAAGCTTTTAGAAATCTTTTATAATAAAGTTCATCATAACCAGTGTTTATATAAGTAATAATCAATGTCATCAAAAGACTCATCCCTAAACCCATAAAAAAAATAAACAATATATTGGAATATTTTTTACTAAACATATAATTGTGTAACCTTAATTTGTTTTTCCCAAAAGATTTACTATTAACACACCCGAGACGATTAAAACAAGCCCCACTAAAGTAAAAATATCTGGCATCTGGTTAAATTTATAAACCCCAACTAAAGTAGTAGCTATAATACATAGACCAGCAAATGATGCATAAGTTACACCTACAGGAATTGATTTCATTACAATTGAAAGAGTGTACATGCATCCAACAATTGTTATTGCAGTTAGGAGGCTTGGAATTAATAAAGTAAATCCTTGAGCGCTCTTAGCAAAACCATTTGCTGCAGTTCCTAATATAACTGCAATAACTAAGACAATGTAAGCTATAAAATTTCCCACAATAAAAGCTTATACTTTATTTTGGTAATTTAGTAGCCCCTGTTTCTTGGTATGTAACTTTACCATCTTTGAACTTATAATAAGACATAACTGCTTCTTTGTTACCATCATTAAAAGTTACCATTGCGTGCTCGAAACCTACTTCATCGTTTTCAAAAAGTACTCTTACATTGCTTTTTTTAACATCCTTCATACCAACCCAACCTACAACATCTTTTTTGGTTAAAGTTTTTCCTGATGCATGCATCAAAAACTTATAATCATCATGAATTAATTGTTCTGCACCAGCAGTGTCACCTTCGTTAACTATTTTACTCATTTTTTCAATTATCGACATACTATCTCCTTTTAAATATAAATTTTATCAGCAAGACCATAACAAAGGATTGCACTTAAAATAGTTAAAAATAATGGAGCATAAATTGCTTCATCCGAAGTTTTATCTGTATGTCCAAGTTTGTTTATTTTAGTACTGTAGAACCCAACAATAAATGCTGATAAGTTTTGTAAGAATATTAGATTAAAGAAAGCCCAAGTAGCCTCTAGACCGTTTGTTCTGATAAAGCCCACATAAATTGCCATTACAGTTGATCCAATAAATATTGAACCAAAAAATCTAACAATCCCAGCACCTGTATCATGCATTCCATATTGATTTAAAAAAGATTGTGTTTGAAACACACATCTAAATCCATAGTAAGCAAATCCTATGAAATGAATTAAAAATACTACTAAGTAAATAACTCCATTAAATTTATCAATCATTTAAACTCCTTTTAAATATTTTAACTAAATATTGGTCTTATCTCATCTTCAATTGTTCCTTCTATCGCAACTTCTTTCAATTGTTCTAAAAGTTTTATAAATTCAGGATCTGCAGACATGTTCGCATCCGCCTCATTATCACCTTCAAACATAGGTCCGATTAAAGTTTCTCTTATTGTTCTTGGGTCTCCTCCCATTTGAAAAGAAAAATAAACATCATGATTAGGATAATGTTTTTTTCTAACTGCCGCTAAACCTTTCCCAATTTCCATAGCTTTTCCTAAGCCATCATCTTTTACTCTCATTGTTCTTGTGTAAATTACTTTCATATTTCTCCTATTTTACTTTTGTTAAGTCATAAATCGAATAGCTATCTAGCACAGCATCCATGATCGGTTTTGATACTTCAGTTCCTTCAATGAATTTATGTAATGCAGGTTCATCAGTACAAAATATCTTAAACATTACAGTACTTTTATCTGGGGTTACCGTTCCAATAGTTTTTTCTACTACTGCAACTTTAGCTCTTTCTGCTAAACCCTCTGGTGATTGCATAAATCCCATAAATTTTTCAAACATACCTTCTTTTAATTTAGCCACTACCAACATTTCTTTTTCCATTTTTCCTCCTTGTTTGTTAATATATTCCTGACTCTGCTATTTTTTTGATTTCATCTTTAGAGCCAGAAATTAAATTATAGATGAATTTATCACATTCATTTGTTGTTTTTTCCTTGTATGGTTTTCCATAACGAACATCGACAATTTTTAATAATTCTTCATTGAGTTTTTCTTCTTTAACACCTTCTTTTAACAAATAAGAATTTAAAAATTTTTTTGCTGCAAAAGAGTGCACAATCTTTTCTAATTCAAGCTCTCCCTGGGGTATCATACTATTAGCATAGTAAATTCCAGTACATTCAATTGTTTTAGATTTATCACTATCACTCATTCCAGCAAAAGCAATTAGTGGGAAAATAACTATAGATAAAGTTAAAATTATTTTTTTAATCATTTTTTTTAATATGAGTCCGACTCTTCACAGATAACAATTGTACTTTTTGGATCTGTGGCCGCTCTTCTGTGAACAACAATTTTTTGATGTTTCTCTGAATTATACCAGCCTAAAGCCTTTTCTTTGTTTGGGAATTCCATCACAACTGTAAGAGTTGGCTCGTCTCCTTCTAAGACTAATTTATTTGGAGTTCTTACAAGAAATTTTCCATCAAAAGGTTTAAGTGTGTCTGCAACTTTACTTGCATATTCTTTTCCAAACATATCAGCATCTGTGACTTTTGGAACTGCTACTAGGTATGCTTTTGGCATTTTATCTCCTCCTTATTAATTTAATATAAAGTTTGAGCTACCTTATTTACTCTTTCAGCACCGTCAGGGATTGTATTAGCTATAAATGAATGACATTCTTCAGTTTTAGCTTTGTCATACTTAGAGTTATAATATTTATCTACAGCTTTATTCACTCCGTCATCCCATTCCTTTTCTGAAATTCCTATTTCAAGAGCATATGTTTTCATAACTTTTACAGATGCCATAGACTTTTCTTTCATGCTGTATTCAAATTCCTCACCTGATGGTAAAAAATAATTTGCCATATAAATTCCGCTACATTCCCATGCTTTAGATTTATCACTGTCATTCATTCCTGCATAAGCAGAGGTGAAATATAAAAAAGATAATAATAAAATAATTTTTTTCATAACGCTCAGATGTTAATTAAAATTATTCTAAAAATGTAACTGTTTTATTACATAGCTGGTATGCGTTATTATAACCAGCTAGGAATAGGTAGTTTTTTTTCCTTTAAAAATGTTTTGTTAAACATCTTTGAGTTGTATTTATCTGATTTATCACAAAGAATTGTAACGATTGTTTTGCCTGGACCAAGTTCTTTTCCAAGTCTAATTGCTCCTGCAATATTTACTCCACAACTTGTTCCTAAACTTAATCCTTCGTTTTGAATTAGATCATAAAGTATTGGTAACGACTCTTGATCACTTATTGAAAAAGCTCCATCGATTTTAGCTTCTGCAAAATTTTTAGTTATTCTACTTGAGCCAATACCCTCAGTTATTGATCCACCCTCTGCTTTTAGTTCACCATTTATTATGTGATTGTAAAGAGCAGAACCTGTGGGGTCTGATAAATAAATTTTAATATCTTTGTTTTTTTCTTTTAAGAATTTACTAACACCACCTATAGTTCCGCCAGTTCCAGATGCACAAATAAACCCATCAACTTTTCCATCTGTTTGTTCCCAAATCTCAGGACCAGTAGTTTCGTAATGTCCTTTAGCATTAGCAGTATTATCAAATTGATTAGCCCAAACAACACCGTTGTTGTTTGTACTTTTTAATTCCTCTGCAAGTCTTCCTGCAACTTTTACGTAGTTTCCATCATTTTTATAAGGTTTAGGTGGCACTAATCTTAGATCAGCACCAATATTTTTTAATGTATCTTTCTTTTCTTGGGTTTGATTATCGTTCATTACAATTATAGTTTTATAACCAAGAGAATTTCCTAAAAGACATAATCCAATACCAGTATTTCCTGCAGTTCCTTCAACAATAATTCCACCTTCAGATATTAATTTCTTTTCTTGTGCGTCTTTAATTAAAGCTAAAGCCGCTCTATCTTTTACTGAGCCACCTGGATTTAAATATTCAGCTTTACCATAAATATTACATCCTGTTATCTTTGAAGCTGCTTTTAATTTGATAAGAGGAGTATTGCCTATAGAATCTATAAAATTATTTTTAGTATTTTTCATTATTCTTTATCTTCATCTGTTACAGCATAAGGCTTAAATCCTTTAGTAGCATCCCCAACTCTTTTGGCTGGAATGCCTGCCATCACAGATTTTTCAGGTACATTTTTTGTCACTACAGAATTTGAACCAATCAAAGAGTTTTTACCAATAGTAATTGGACCTAATATTTGAGCACCTGATCCAACAACCACATTATCTTCTAAAGTTGGATGTCGTTTCATATTTCTTTGATCGTTAGAGTTGATGCTTGGAGCTATCCCTCCTAATGTTACATTATGGTAAATTGTAACATTATTTCCAATTTTTGATGTTTCACCAATAACAACTCCCATACCATGGTCTATAAATAAATTTTCTCCAATCTTGGCTTTTGGATGAATTTCTATTCCAGTTAAAAATCTCGCAAGTTGTGAAATAATTCTTGCAATCAGATCAAATTTTGCGATAGCGAAAAAATTTGCAATCCTATAAAAGAAAATAGCTTTTACTCCTGGATAAGTTAATATCAAACTTAACTTAGATTTTGCCGCAGGGTCTCGGTCAATTATAGATTGTAAAAAATCATTCATATTTTTTGAGTTTTCTAACAGTTGATTAAAAAAAATATATACTTTATATAGTAATCAAATACGCAATTTAAAGAGGGTTAAAATGTACAAAAATACAAATTGTTTCCACTTAGCAATTCCATGTGGAGATTTAGAAACAGCAAAGAAATTTTATAGTGAAACACTTGGCTGCAGATTAGATAATTCTGCTCAGGAGTGGGCAGATGTTGATTTTTGGGGAAATGAATTAACACTTCATGCTAGTGAGCATAAATTAGATAATGAAAGACACGATGTTGATATGGGAAATGTTTCTGTTCCTCATTTTGGTGTTCATTTATCTAGAAAAGATTTTGATGCTCTCAAAAATCGATTAAAGGAAAAAGGTGCAAAATATTACGATGAGCCTTATTTAAGATTTAAAGGCACAAAGTATGAGCAAGAAACTTTTTTTGTTAAAGATCCTAACGAAAATATTTTAGAGATTAAAACATTAACTGCTAACGCAGAATAAACCAAGATTTTAATGGAATTCCTAATTTTAGGGTTCTTTACTGGGCTTAGTTTAATTTTAGCCATCGGTGCACAAAATATCTTCGTAATAGAGCAGGGCCTAAAAAAACAACATATATTTTTAGTTTGTTTCATCTGTTCTTTATCAGATTTTATCTTAATATTTCTAGGGATATTTCTTTTTCACTATTTTATTCAATACTTTAATTCCACTATTGAACTAATATTCAATATTCTATTAGTAATCTTTTTAACTCATTTTATTTACTCTAAAATAAAGTCTTTTTCTCTTAAAGTTAATTTTAACGATAATGTTTTTGAAATTTCTAAATTCAATATTTTTTTGAAAACTCTTGGTTTTACCTATCTAAACCCACACGTTTACTCTGATACAGTATTTTTTTTAGGCAATTTTTCAAAAAATTTTGTTTTGAATCAAAAAATATTATTTGGAGTAGGTGCTTCAGTAGCATCTTTTGTATTTTTTTTCATTATTGGATATTTGTCAAAATATTTATCTAAATATGCTCAAAGTGAAAAAATTTGGAAAATAATAAATATATTTATTATTAGCTTTATGAGCTTACTTACAATTTTCGTGATAATGAATATTATTAGTTAGAATATCCGTATTTTCTTAATCTAACATCACCAGTTCTTGCATGAGCTTCCATACCTTCATATCGAGATATTCTTGCTGCAGCTGCACCAACTAGTTCAGTAGACTCTTTTGTCATTCTTTGAAAACTTAAAGTTTTTATAAATTTTCCAACAAACAATCCACCCGTATATCTACCAGCACCTTTAGTTGGTAAAATATGATTTGTTCCTGAACATTTATCGCCATAAGCAACTGTTGTTTCTTCACCTACAAATAAAGATCCATAATTAGTTAGTCTTTCATGGAACCATTTTAAATTTTCTGTTTGAACTTCTAAGTGCTCAGGAGCGTATTCATCACTAACTTTAACCATCTCTTCATCAGTATCACAAAGAATTACTTCTCCATAATCTCTCCATGCAGCATCAGCATTTGTTCTTGGTACTTCAGGAAGTTCTTCAATTAATTCTGGAACTCTTTTCATTACCTTTTCGGCTAGCTCTTTACTTGTTGTGTATAACCAACAAGGAGAATTATAACCATGTTCAGCTTGACCAACTAAATCAACAGCAACTATTTCTGGATCTGCTTTTGCATCAGCAATAATTCCAATTTCAGTAGGACCTGCAAACAAATCAATACCAACTTTTCCGAACAAAATTCTTTTAGCTTCGGCTACAAATTGATTTCCTGGACCAACAATAATGTCTGCTGGTGGATTTTTAAATAATCCATTAGTCATTGCAGCTATAGCCGGCACTCCACCTAAATTTAAGATTACATCTGCTCCACAAAGATCTGCGGTATAAACAATGGTAGGGTGTGCACCAACACCTTCCTTTGGAGGGCTGCAAGCAATTATGTTTTTTACTCCTGCAACTTTAGCTGTCGTAACACTCATTACTGCTGAAGCTATATGAGCATATCTACCACCAGGTATATAACATCCTGCAGTATTAACAGGTACTAATTTTTGTCCAGCATATAAACCATTTGAAAGTTCTACTTCAAAATCCTGACCATAATTTTTTAATTGTGCTTCAGCAAATTTTCTTACTCGATCAAATGAAAATTGAATATCATCTTTAGTTTTTTGATCTAAGGTTTTTTTTATTTCTTCAATTCTTTCTTTGGAAACAACTATTTCCCCATCATATTTGTCAAATTTTTTTGTTAAATCGATACAACCTTGTTCTTTTGTTGTTTCAATATCTTTTAATAAATCTTGAACTATAACTGTAGTCTTATTGTCATCTGTAGATGAAGTTTTTGGTGATTTTTTTAAATACTTTATTGCCATTAGTTATTTCCCCTTAATTAGTTCTCGAACTATTTAATGTATAAGAATGATATTTTCAATGAAGAATTAAAATAAATTGAATTTATTATCTAGAATCAATCTAAAGCAACTACAGCTGCTGCTATAGAAGCTAATCTAGCAGGCGCTTCATCAGATCGACTGGTTATAACCACTGGAACTTTTCCACCAACAACTACACCAGCGGCACAAGCACCACAAAAATATATTAACATTTTAACTAAACCATTTCCAGTTTCCACACTTGGCACTAATAAAACATCAGCTATCCCTGCAACTTTATTTCTTATTCCTTTAATAGCTGCAGATTTTTTTGAAATACTGTTATCAAAAGCAAGTGGGCCAAACACATCGGCATTTAAATTTTCTTTTTTAGCCAAATTAGTTAATTCCTCAGCTTCTTTTGAACTCGGCACACTATCTAAAACTTCTTCTGTTGCTGATAAGATTGCAACTTTTGGTCTTTCAATTCCAATTCTATTTGAGAAATTAATCACATTTTTCAGAATATGCATTTTTGTTTTTACATTAGGTAAAACATTTAATGCTCCATCAGTAATTATTAGAGGCTTATCTTCCTTATCTAAGGTCATGTGCCAAATATGACTTAATCTAGTTTTTCCTAACAAATTATATTCTCTTTTTAGAACTTCTTTCATTAAAATATCTGTATGAATATGACCTTTAACTATAATTCTTATTTTTTCTTTACTGGCAAGTTTTGCTGCTATAGCAGCAGTATTATTTTCTACAGGTTCATGAATAATTTCATAATTAGAAATATCCCACTTTAGATCTTCAGCACATTTTAAAATTTCTTTTTCATCTCCAATAAACACAGGCTCAATCAAACTTTCATTTACAGCATCTTGAACTGAAAGCATTGGCAAAGGTTTCCCAGCGTTAACTATACCTGCTTTAACTCCTTTTTTTTTATGAGCCACATTAAGCAAGTTATTCGGACAGACAATTTCTTTACTTGAAAGCATAATTAATTCTTAAGAATCTCTAAATCGTTTTTTGTACTTTTTAGTATTTTTATATCTTTTTTTGAATTCATTTTTAATCTGATATATTTATTTTGACCAGGATACATTATTTCCTTAATTCCCCTAACTTTTGGTAATCTTTTAATTTTTCTAATATTATCTTTTATTCTAGTATTATAATTCTTTACAAATAAATTTGTTTTAAATGTGATAAACAGATGACCTATATTTTGTGGGCCACTGAAGTCTTCAAAAGGATCTTTTACTCGTCCCGCATGATTACCACCAGTTAATACACCGCTTAAAATATCCACCATCCAGGCCAGACCCGATCCTCTAAACCCAGCGATAGGTAGCTGAACTCCTTGCAATGCTTTTTTGGCATCTGTGGTAGGTTTACCAAACTTATCTAGTGCAACTCCCTCAGGTATTTTCTGATTATTTTTAGCAGCAAATCTGATCTTACCTCTATTAATCATTGAAATGGATGTATCTAAAATAAAAGGTATTTTTGATCCTGTAGGAGTACCAAAACAAATTGGATTAGTTCCAAATAAACTTTTTAATGCTCCATGAGGAGCTACAGCAGGAGGAGCATTTGTATAAATCATTGTAATTAAATTTTTTCTAACTGCTTGTTCAGCATAATAACCAGACAAACCATAGTGGCCACTATTTTTTACAGCAACCATTCCAATTCCTGTTTTTTGTGCATTTTGAATAGCCTCTTTAATTGCAATGTCAGCTGCAACAAATCCTATACTGTTATCGGCATCTATATGTGAAATAGATTGAGAAATTTTTTTTATTTTTATTTTTGGTTTTGGATTGATAACTTTTTTTTTTATTCGATCACAGTACATTTTTAATCGTGATAAACCATGACCATAAGCACCAACTAGCTCAGCATTTATTAGAGCATTGGCAGAAATTAAAGCATGATTGTTACTTAAACCAAACTTTTTAAAAATATTAATAATTTCTTTTTTAAGAATACCTGTTTTCAATTTATCCTTTTCCACGCCAAGGAATAGTTTTATCAATTATTTTTCTTAAAGTTACATCAAATAAAAGACCTAACATTCCCATAATAAATATCGTGATCCATATAACTTCGTATTGAAAATATTTTTTAGCAACATTTTCAACAAATCCAATTCCCGTTGTACCTGCTAAAAACTCAGCAGCTACCAAGGTTCCCCAGCACATACCTACTGCAACTCTTATACCAGTAAGAATTTCTGGTAATGAGTTAGGGAAAATTACATATCTAAGTATTTGTTTTTTAGATGCTCCCAATGAATGAGCTGCGTGGATTTTTGAAAGTTGGGTTCCAGAAGCGCCAGCTCTTGCCGAAATTATCATGATTGATAAAGAAACCATAAATAATAAAAATACTTTTCCAGTGTTATCAATTCCTAATACAGAAATAATCAATGGTGCCCAAGCTAGAGGAGGAACTGGTCTGTAAAGTTCAATTAAAGGATCAAAGAAACCTTTAGCAAATCTATTTAATCCCATAAACAATCCTAAAGGAACTCCTATAATTATTCCAAAAACTAACCCTAAAAAAACTCTCATAAAAGAATCCCAGATATGACCATAAGGAACGGGGACTTTTAATAATTTAAAGTCACCTGTAACAAATTTAAGGACAGAACCTTTAAAGTTTTGTTTTACTATCCCGTCTTTAGTATGAACAGGATATTCACCTGGCAAAACATCTGCTATCCAGTCTGGAAAAATAAAACCAATCACATAACTGATATCAACCATTTTTATCCAAAGAAGGGGAATATCTTTATAACCAACACTTGGTTTCGACATTAGAACAAATTTTTTAAAAGTATCTGATGGTTTTGGAAGCCATCTACCAGAACCTTGCTCTGAACAACTCGGTCCACTAGCAACTATAGTACCAGCTGGAAATAAAAAAATATCAATGAATCTTAATCCACCTTGGGCTTGTATTTGTGCATTTTCAAATTTGACAATTGCATTTTGCATTTTATCCAATGCGTTTGGAGGATAGATACTTGCAAATTCAATTCTTCTTGCAATTTTCAATATATTCTTTGCATAAGTAGATGCTATTTCTTCATTATCATTCAAATCACTTCTATAAACTTTGATTTCATCTTTGAGTTCTTTAATTTTATTTTTAAATTCTGGATTATGGTTTCGTAATTTAAAAAACTCATCACTTATTAAATTTAATTTTTCAGCAGCTGCATGAAATTTTAAACCCCTATCTGTTGCTGGAATTAATGGTACTTCAATTGTATTTTCAATACTTCCTGAGCCAGCATCAATTTTTGTTATGCCCCAACCACCTTCTTCATTTACAGCCTTAAGTCTATCATTTAGTTCTTGTTCACTTTCAAATGGATAATCAGGTTTTAGAAAATTTTCAGTTAAAAGGTTAATTTTACCAGTGATATCATCTATTTTTTGTTTAGTTTCATTTTCAAGCAAATCTTCATTAGTTAATAGAGGAATTAATTGATTAGTTTTATTGATAAAGTTTACAAGAACTGTTTTTTGTTGACCACCAAGATCATTTGAATTTTGTATTTCGATTGAGATTTGTTTTAGATTTTTATTCTCTTTCTTAATTTGTGAAGTACTTTTTAATTCCCTTTCCTCTATGGGGAATTGATATTTTAATCCCAATAATGAGTCATTTACTTTTGCTACTTGACAAAGTTCATTTGCAGATTTTGGATAAAATCCTTTTGCGATATCCCAAGAGTAATAAAGCCAAACTAAAAGGAGAAAACTACTTCCAACAATTACCCAGTGTGTACCACCTAATGCTCTTTCGGGGTTTCCAAAAACTGCATCAACTTTCTCAGTTTTAATTAAACGTCTACCATAAAGAATGCATCCAACAACAGCAAAAAATATTAAAAAAGTAATTATTTGAGTGAGCATTTAAATATCTTTCCCCATAATTTCTTCTTCCATATTCCAAATCATCTCTAATATCTCTTCTCGTTTTGCTGAAAAATCTTTGTTCTTTTTTATTTCTCTTAAATCTTCTTTTAGACCCATTGATGCAAAAGGAAGATTATATTCTTTATGTATCCGACCTGGTCGAGGAGCCATTACGTAAAGTCTTTCACCAAGCAATAAAGCTTCTTCCACAGAGTGGGTAATTAGAATAATTGTTTTTCCAGTCTCTTTCCAAATCTTTAAAACTAGAGACTGCATTTTTTCTCTTGTTAAAGCGTCAAGAGCTCCTAATGGTTCATCCATTAAAATTAAATCAGGATCATTTATTAAACATCTCGCAAGAGCAACTCTTTGCTGCATACCTCCAGACAATTGATAGGTTGGAGTATTTCCAAAACCTTTTAACCCAACTATTTCAAGCCATTCATCAACTCGTTTTGAAGTTTTGATTGGGTCTTCCTTTTTCATTCTTAATCCAAAGTTGACATTTTCTGCAACAGTTAACCATTCAAATAAAGCACCTTGTTGAAAAACCATTCCTCGTTCAACACCTGGTCCATCTATTTCTTTATCATTTAGAGTGATACTTCCAGAGGTTGGTCTAATAAATCCTGCTGTGATATTTAACAAAGTTGTTTTTCCACAACCTGAAGGCCCAAGAACTGTTAATAGTTCTCCTTTTTTCAAAGTAAAATTTAAATCTTTTAATGCGTGAACCGTTTCCCCTTTGGGAGTTTTAAAAATCATATTAAGATTTTGTGAAATAAGGTCACTCATAAGATTTCTTTATATAAAATTTTTAATAAAAAAATAGGCACCAATTTATTTAGAATTGGCGCCTATTTAAATTTTAATTACCTTTAGATTATAAAGGTAAGAAACTTGTGTCTACGTTTCCTCTTGGTGTTCCCATTCCTTTTAAGAATGCATCAAGATTTCCTTTTGTCATAGATTCTTTAGTTTCTTCAGGTGTTAAGAATTTGAAACCACTTAATGTTTCTTTCATATCACCAACTTTCATTTCAGAAGCTTTAGCCATAACACTCATATTGCTTTTACCAGCTTTATATCTAGCGTTAGCTTCATGAGTTACTTCTATGAAAGTTCTAAGCATCTCAGGGTTTTCCTTCATAAACTTAGTAGTTACTGAAGTAATATCTATTCCTAAAATACCAGCAGCTCTAGCTTCATCAACTGTAAGTAATCTTGATCCTACAGCAGTTGCAGCTTTAATAGAGTTACCACCAAATAAACATGCCATTACAACATCACCGCTTACTAAAGCAGCAGCTCCTTCTTCAGGATCCATTTGAATAATATCCATTTTTTTTCTGTCAGCTCCAACAACCTTCATACTTTCATCGAAAACATACTCGGCCATTGTTCCTAGTGGAACAGCAACTTTTTTACCCTCTAATTCAGTAGCGTTTGCTTTTGTAATTCCAGAAGCGTTAGAAGTAACACAAGTTGTTCCTCCCATTCCGTATTCCATAGCAACATCTACAAGTTTAATAGGTGCTTTAGATTTAACCGCATTAATAAAAGGTACTAATCCTTGTGAGTAAGAAATATCAATATCCCCCGCTAACATTGCATCAGTCATTGCTCCACCATTAGTGAAGTTTGTCCATTTTACTGGAACACCTAAAGCTTTTGCAAAATTCTTCTTCTGCATGTCTTCTAAGTTTGGACTTGGCCATTCTAAGAAGTAAGCAACTCTAACTTCGTTAGCAGCAGAATTAGCAGCTGTAACAGATAAGTTTAGTGCCACAAAACATCCTAAAAGAAAACTAATTATTTTTTTCATTCGTTCCTCTTTGTTGATTTATAATACTAATAGTTAAAATTATATTTACTAAGATGTAAAACAAAAAAGTGTCTATTTTTCATACAACTGCAAGTTGCGTCAATTATTTTGGTGGTTAATTATACCTATTTAGTCTAAAGAAACTTTTAGTTAAGATAACGAAAATTTAATTTATAAAAGAAAGATTCTATGAGCTCAGAAAACCGTACTTCAGTTCCAAATTCATTAAATGAACATTGGATGCCATTTACATCCAATAAAGATTTTAAACAAAATCCAAGATTAATTACTGAAGCAAAAGGGGTTTATTTAAAAACACACCACGGAAAAACACAGATTGATGCAAGTTCAGGATTATTTTGTAATCCTTTAGGTCATGGTAGAAAAGAAATTACAGAAGCTGTAACTAAGCAATTAGATACATTAGATTACGCTCAACCATTTCAACAAGGTTTTGGTGGTTCATTTGAATTAGCAACTAGAATTTCAAAACATACTCCAGGAAATTTGAACAAAATGTTTTATACAATTTGTGGATCAACAGCTGTTGAGACTGCAATAAAAATTGCGGTTGCTTATCACAGAGCTAGAGGAGATGCGCATAGATTTAGATTTGTTGGAAGAGAAAGAGGTTATCACGGAATGAATATAGGCTGTGTTTCTGTAGGGGGAATGGTTAATAATGTTAAAACTTTTGCAAGTATTCTAATGCCAGGTGTTCAACACATGAGACACACACATTTACCTGAACATAAATTTGTAAGTGGGCAACCTGAAACAGGTGGGGATTTAGCAATGGACTTAGAAAGAATAGCGAGTAACTTTGGTCCAGAAAATATAGCAGCGTGTATCGTTGAACCCATTGCTGGTTCTACAGGTACTTTAGTTCCACCAAAAGGATATTTACAAAAGTTAAGAGAAATTTGTGACAAACATGGGATACTATTGATTTTCGATGAAGTAATAACTGGTTGGGGAAGAACAGGATCATCTTTTGCTGGACATGAATTTGGTGTAACGCCTGACATTATGACTATGGCAAAAGCAACTACTAACGGAGTAGTACCAATGGGTGTTGTTGCATGTAAAGATGAAATTTATGATGCTGTAATGGATGCATCTCCAATGGGATCAGTTGAACTATTTCATGGTTATACTTATTCAGGAATTCCAGTTGCTGTTGCTGCAGCATTAGCTGTTCAAGATATTTTTGAAAAAGATGATATTTTTAATAGAGCAAAAAACTTAGCTCCATATTTCCAAAAAGGTTTATTTTCTCTTCAAGATTTAGAGTCTGTAGAGAATATTAGGGGCTATGGAATGATGGGTGGAATTGATATGAAAATGAAAGGTAAACCTGGTAAAGCTGGTTTTGAATGTTTCAAAGCATGTTATGAAGCAGGTGTTAATTTTAAAGCTACAGGAGATTGTTTAATTATAGCACCACAATTTATCTGTGAAGAAAAACATATTGATGAGATTATTGATAAATTAAGAACAGGTATCACTAACTATCAAAAGAACCAAAAAAACTAACTACTTTATATTTTTTATATCTATAGTTAACAGAGAGAGACAATGCGTATAGGCGTTCCTAAAGAAATTAAACCACAAGAAAACAGAATAGGGTTAACACCAGATAGTGTAAGAACTTTAGTATCTGAAGGACACGAAGTTTTAGTTGAAAATAATGGTGGCTTTGAAGCGGGTTTTGAAAATGATCAATACACAAATGCAGGTGCGAAGATAGTAGATAAAGCATCCGATATATTTAATGATGCTGAAATAATAGTAAAAGTAAAAGAACCTCAAAAAGTTGAAGTAGATATGATTAGAGAAAATCAAATTGTTTATACTTATCTTCATTTAGCTGCTGCAAAAGAATTGACTGAGGGATTAATTAAATCAAAAAGTATTAATATTGCTTATGAAACAGTAACAGATGATAATGGTAGACTTCCTTTACTTGCACCAATGAGTGCAGTAGCAGGTCGTATGTCAGTTCAAGCTGGAGCACATTGTTTAGAAAAAAATCAAAAAGGCAGAGGTCTTTTATTAGGTGGTGCACCTGGTGTAACTGGTGGAACAGTTGTAATTTTAGGTGGTGGAGTAGTTGGAGAAAATGCTGCAGTTATAGCAACAGGTATGCAGGCAAAAGTTCATATTGTTGATAAATCAGAAGCAAGATTAAAACAGTTGGTTCAAATGTTTGGTGATAAGATTATTCCAGAACAAAGTGATAAAATAGATTTAAACAAATTAGTTGGCGAAGCAGATTTGTTAGTTGGAGGTGTTTTAATTCCAGGAGCTGAAGCACCAAAATTAGTAACTAAAGATATGTTAAAATTGATGAAAAGAGGATCTGTAATAGTTGATGTTGCTATAGACCAAGGTGGATGTGTTGAAACAAGTAAACCAACAACTCACGGTGATCCAACATATATAGTTGATGATGTTGTCCATTATTGTGTAGCTAACATGCCTGGTGGAGTTCCAAGAACCTCAACACTTGCATTAAATAAAGCAACTCTTCCTTATTTAGTAAAATTAGCCAATCAAGGCTATCAAAAAGCTTTGGGCGAGAATAAAAACTTTTTAGCAGGATTAAATGTTCATAAAGGACATGTGACTTATAAAGCGGTTGCAGATGTGTTTGGACATCAATATGTTGAACCAGGAGAAGCAATCAAAAATTAAATAAATGGAAAAGAAACTACCAAATAGCACAAAGGTTGTTGTTATTGGTGGTGGTGTAGTAGGTTGTTCTGTTGCTTATCACCTAGCAAAATTTGGTTGGAAAGATACAATTCTTTTAGAAAGAGATCAGTTAACATCAGGAACAACATGGCATGCAGCAGGATTAGTTAGTCAGTTGGGACCAAGTGCAGCGATAACCAAGATAAGAAAATACACTTTAGACTTATATAAAGAACTTGAGAAAGAAGTTGATCATTCCGCAGGTTTAAGATTAAACGGGGCACTTTCAATTGCTCAGAATAAAGGAAGATGGCAAGAACTTCAAAGACAAGCAACTACTGCACAACTTTATGATGTTGATGTAAAAATTTTAGATAAAGATCAAATTAAAAAAGACTACCCAATTATTAATACTGATGAAGTAATTGGAGGAATTTTAATGCCCGGTGATGGAGCAGCAGATCCATCAGGAGTTACCCACCTGTTGGCAAAAGCTGCAAGAAAAGAGGGTGCACAAATTTTTGAAAAATCTCCAATTGAAGAAATTTTAACTAAGAATGGAAAAATTTCAGGAGTCAAAGTTAATGGTCAAAAAATTGATTGTGAATACATAGTTTTAGCATCTGGAATGTGGTCAAGACAAATTGGAGAAAAAGCAGGAGTTAGTATTCCACTTTATCCAGCGGAGCACTTTTATATTATTACTGAACCAATAGAAAATTTATCTAAAACATTACCGGTAATAAGAGACTTTGATAATCGTACTTACATTAAAGAAGATGCAGGTAAAATATTAGTTGGTATTTTTGAGGGAAATTCAATTCCCGCTTGGGACAAGACAAACAAAGTACCTGAGGATTTTTCTTTTGGTGAATTTCAAGAAAATTTTGAGCATTTTGAACCTTATTTAGCATCTGCTATTAAAAGATTTCCTATTTTAGAAACTGCAGGTATAAGAAAATTTTTTTCAGGTCCAGAGTCTTTTACGCCAGATACAAACACTTTATTGGGTGAAGTGCCTGAAGTTAAAAACTTTTTTGTCTGTTGTGGATTAAATAGTATTGGGATTGGAAGTGGAGGAGGTGTTGGCAAAGTTACCGCTGAGTGGTTGATGACCGGTCATATAAATGAAGACATTTTTAGTTATGATATAAAAAGATTTCAAAAATTTCACTCAGAATTAGGATTTATTAAGAAAAGAATTACAGAGTCTTTGGGTGATTTGTATGGAATGCACTGGCCATTTAAACAACATAAAACTTCTAGAAATATTAAAACTCTTCCACATCATGATAATTTAAAAAGCTTTGGAGCTTGTTTTGGAGTTTCAGGCGGATATGAAAGACCTATGTGGTTTGCTCTAGATGGTGAAAAATCTGAGTATGAATATAGCTATAATTATCAAAACTGGTACCCATCAGCTGAATATGAAACCAATAACACTATTAAAAATGTTGGTTTATTTGATCTAACACCCTTTTCAAAGTTTGAATTAAAGTCAGATATAGCACATCAAGAATTACAAAAAATTTGCACTGCTAATATCAAAAATGAACCAGGAAAATGTGTTTATACACATATGCTTAACTCTGATGGAGGAATTGAAACAGATCTAACAGTTGTTTGTATCGATAAGAACCATTTTAGAATAATAAGTTCTGCCGCAACAAGAGAGAGAGATAAATTTCATATTAGAAAACATTTAGCAAAAGAAGCTGAACTTAAAGACATCACAGATGATTTATGTGTATTTGGATTATTTGGTCCAAAAAGCAGAGATTTGATGAAAACATTATCAGAGGACAATTTTGATAATGATAATTTTAAATTTGGAACAGCAAAATACATCACAATTGAAGGAGTAAAGATTTGGGCCCAAAGATTATCTTATGTAGGTGAATTAGGATACGAATTATATGTCGAATTTAAAGATGCTAAAAAAATCTATGAACTAATCATTAATAAAGGTAAACAATTTAATCTTTCAAATTGTGGGATGCATGCAATGGATATTATGCGAATGGAAAGTGGGTTTTTACATTGGGGACATGATATTTCACCTGAAGAAAACCAATATCAAGCAGGCTTAGCTTTTACTATTAGCAATAAAAAAGATGTAGATTTCATAGGTAAAAAAGCATTAGAAAAAATTAAAAAAAACAAAATTAAAAGCAGATTTGCAATGTTTACGTTAAAAGAAAGTGAACCAGGAAAACCTTTATTGCTTCATGATGAGCCTATTTATATCGATGATAAAATTATAGGAAGATCGACTTCAGGAAATTATTCATTTAATTTTAAAAAGAATTTAGTTTTTGGCTATATTCAAAATGATTTATCTAATGAAGAACTTCAATCTAAGAATTTATTTGTTGAAGTAGAAAAACAAAAATATCCCATCTTTGTTCAAATAGAGCCCCTAAAACGGACAGACTTTAAAAATCTTTAATTAAGTTTGTCTTCTTAGAATAAGAACAAAAATTACAGAAGTTGTCATCATGATTAACGCATACGCTGCAGTTGGTACCATATAGACCATATCATCAAATAACTGAGTTCCAACAAAAACAGCTAATGTTCCATTTTGCAAACCACATTCTAAAGATATACATCTTCTTTGTGCAACGCCTGATGCTAAAAATTTGGCCACATAAAAACCAATTATCATCATTAAAATATTTAAGGCAAAAGCAACTTTTCCAGCAGAGGTTAAAAACATTACAATGCTATCCCATTCTTCGATATAAATAGCTATAAAGATTATAAGAAATAATGCTATTGAAATTCTTTGTATATTTTTAACATTTCTATTTATGAATTCACCTGCAAATTTTCTAATAATCATTCCTAAAATTACTGGAACAGTTACAACAAAAAACATTTTTAAAGAAATACCAACCAATGAAATTTCTTTCTCAACATAATCTATATTAAGTAAATCAATTGACTGAAAAATAATAAAAGGGACAGAAATGATACTTATCAAACTCATAAAAGCTGTCAGTGAAATTGATAAAGCTACATCTCCATCAGCAAATTTAGTTAAAACATTCGAAGTTACTCCACCAGGTGCAGCTGCAATTAACATAACACCTAATGCTAATTCAATTGGAACTTTAAGAATAATAATAAGAGAATATGCAACTAGAGGTAAAATTATTAACTGACATACAAACCCTATAAAGAAATCTTTAGGATTTTTAAATACTCTTAAAAAATCTTGAAATGTTAAAGACGCGCCTAGACCAAGCATTAATAATGCTAAAGCAATCGGTGCTATTGTTGTTACTATTCCCATCTTCCCTCAAAATGAAATTAATAAAAGACAAACTTATACATAGATTGTGCAGAAAAAAAAGAATTTTATGAAATTGTTAAAAGATTAAGAACTTTTCTAATGAATTTAGCTTTATTTCTAAAAATTAATTTTTGATATGGAAGAACTCTTTGAACATTGAAACCTGTTAAAATATATTGTTTTTTTTCGTTTAATCTTAAGTATTCATTTTTTATTAAGAACTTACATTTTCTAATAACTGTTGCTCGAGGTATTCCAGTCATGTCAGAAACAGACATTGCACTAACACCGTTACTTCTAGCTTTATCACCTCTTACTACTTCTTCGTTAAATTTATTATAGTCACCTTTAGTCATTTCTTTTTGGTAACTCATATAATCATGAACATTATTGTGGCCATTCTTTTTTTCTAATGATGCACTATAATTGAAAGCTTGGTTCATACAAACTGTTCCCCAAACGTGAAATGTCGTCAAGTCTTCAAACATTTCATGATATCCAATAATCATTGGAATTTGCATTCTATAATACCACCTCCAACAAAGAGAGAAATTTTTCTTTAATATGTTTTCAATCATTTTTGCGTCAAGTTTTTTTGAATAAATTTTTTCTTTAATAAGAATTTCTGAAATTTTTTCAATATAAG
>CACKZI010000011.1 GCA_902604605.1 uncultured Pelagibacteraceae bacterium
ATTAATTTAGTTTGTATATCTCAAAAATGGTCTTTTCGAACATCTCCCAATTTATCTAATTTAATGTCACAAGAAAAAACTGTCGAAAAAAAATTATCTAAAGCAGCAATCGAAACTTTAGCAATTATTGTTTACCACCAACCAGTAACTAGAGCTGAAATTGAAGAAATAAGAGGTGTTGCTTTTGGAACAAATACTTTAGAAATATTGATGGAATTAAATTGGGTAAAGCCAGGAGGAAGAAAAGATGTTCCTGGTAAACCTATACAATATATAACTACAGATGATTTTTTAAGTCATTTTAATTTACAAAAACTATCTGATTTACCTACCGTGGATGAATTAGGAGCTGCAGGTTTAATAGATAGTACCAATATAGATAATGCAATTTTTGGCACAGGAAAATTTTATAAAGAAAAACAAGAAGACAAAAAAGAGGATATTTATTCAAATATTGATGAAATGTTGAATAGCACTCTTGATACAGAAGAAAAAAAGTAGAAGATCATTTCAAATAACAAAAAAGTCACTTTTAAATGACTAATAAAAAGGATATAAGTTTTGTATGAGTATTGGAATTTGGCAAATAGCAATAGTAGTAATTTTAGTGGTGTTATTATTTGGAAGAGGTAAAATATCTAGTCTAATGGGTGATGTAGCTAAAGGAATAAAGAGTTTTAAAAAGGGTATGGCATCAGATGTAACTGATGATAATGAACCTAAAAATATTTCCGACGAAAATCAAGATTCTAACAAAAAAGAGTAAATCACATGCCTACTATTGGTTGGTTTGAGATTTTAATTGTAGTTGCAATTGCCATAATAGTGCTTGGACCTAAAGATTTTCCTGTTGTTTTAAAAAAAGTTGGATCCTGGATAGGATCTGCAAAAAAATATATTAATAATATACAAAATGAAGTTTCAAATATTGACATTGAGGATAATCAAATAAACAAAAAAGAAGAAAAAAAAGATGAGTAATGAAGAAAATGAAGGCGGTTTCGTAAGCCATCTTGCCGAGTTAAGAAGAAGATTAATTAATAGTTTTATTTTTTTGATAATCTTTTTTATTGCTTGTTATTTTTTTTCTGAACATTTATATGGCTTTTTAGTTGATCCATTTGCCAAAGCTGTACAGAATGACGGGACTGATAGAAGGTTAATTTTTACTGCCCTTCAAGAAACATTCTTGACATATCTAAAAGTTTCTTTTTTCACTGCTTTTTTTGTGACTTGTCCATTTATTCTAATGCAAATATGGAAATTTATAGCTCCAGGACTTTACAAACATGAGAAAATTGCAATTTTACCATATTTAATTTTAACACCAATTTTATTTTTTTTAGGTGGTATGTTGGTTTATTATTTAATAATGCCTTTAGCTATCAAGTTTTTTTTATCTTTCGAAAGCACTGGCTTATCAACTAATTTACCAATTCAATTAGAAGCAAAAGTAAATGAGTATTTATCATTGGTAATGAAACTTATTTTTGCATTTGGAATAAGTTTTCAATTACCTGTTATTTTAAGTTTATTAGCAAGAATTGGAATAGTTGACTCTGAATTTTTAAAAAAAAGAAGAAAATATGTAGTTGTAATAATTTTTGCTGCTGCAGCTTTATTAACCCCACCAGATCCAATTACACAAATTGGTTTAGCAATTCCGCTATTAATTTTATATGAATTATCAATATTTTCTGTAAAATTTATAGAGAATAAAAATTTAAAAGATAAAGATGCATAATTTAAAAGAAATTCGTAAAGATTTTGAGGCTTTCATAAAAGCTCTAAAAAAAAGATCAACCAATGTAGATTTTAAAAAACTGAAGGATTTAGATATTCAAAATCGAGAATTTATTCAAAAGAAAGAGACTTTAGAAAAAGAAAAAAAAGATATTTCAAAATCTAAAGATAAGTCTTTGTTTGCTAGATCAAAAGAAATTTCATCTTCTATAGAAAAAATTTCAGAACAACAAAAAAAAATTAAATCAGACTTAAATGATATTTTGTCAAATATACCAAATATTCCCCATTCTGATGTTCCTGATGGAAAAAATGAAGAAGACAACATTGAAATCAAAAGATCAGGCAATATACCCAAATTTGATTTTAATCCAAAATCTCATTATGAACTTGGTGAAAAACTTCAAATGTTGGATTTTGATCTGGCCACTAAAACTACAGGATCAAGATTTGTTTTTGTTAAAAACAAATTAGCTTTATTAGAGAGAGCCATATCTAATTTTATGTTAGATATCCATACTACTAAAAATGGTTACGAAGAAGTTTCTCCTCCTTTATTAGCTAACGAAAACACAATGTTTGGAACTGGACAACTTCCTAAATTTGAAAATGATCAATTTGAAGTTAAAACAGATGAAGGTAGTGAAAGAAAATTTCTAATACCCACAGCAGAAGTTATTTTAACCAATATTATTAAGGACAAAATTTTTGATAAAAAAAATCTTCCAATGAGATTTGTAGCATCAACACCCTGTTTTAGAAAAGAAGCAGGAAGTTATGGGAAAGATACAAAAGGAATGATTAGACAGCATCAATTTTATAAAGTTGAATTAGTTAGCATCGTTGAACAAAATAAATGTTTGGAAGAACTTGAAAGAATGACTGACTCCGCAACAGGTATTTTAGATCTTTTAGAACTTCCTTATCGAAAAATAATTTTATGTAGTGGAGATATGGGTTTTAGTGCTGAAAAAACATATGATATTGAAGTATGGCTACCTTCTGAGAACAAATATAGAGAAATTTCATCCTGTTCATCATGCTCAACTTTTCAAGCAGTGAGAATGAAAGCGAGATATAAAGATCAAAATAACGAGATTTTATATGCTGGAACTTTAAATGGGAGTGGTTTGGCTGTGGGAAGAACTTTAATAGCTATTTTAGAAAATTATCAACAAAAAGATGGGTCTATTTCTATCCCTAAAATATTGAGACCTTATATGAATAATCTTGAAAAGATTTCAATCAATTAAAGTTGTTTTAATCTCATAGATAGTATAAATATTCATTTTTAATCAAGGAGTTTTATGGAAAGTTCAGGAATCGGACAATTTATACCACTAATATTAATATTTGTTATTTTTTATTTTTTCTTAATAAGACCTCAACAAAAAAAAGTTAAAGAACATAAGGCAATGGTTGAAAGCTTAAAAAAGGGGGATAAAATTGTTACATCTGGTGGCATTACAGGAACTATAACTAGAGTTATTGATAATGATAAAGTTGAAGTTGAAATAGCAGATAATGTAACTGTTGAAGTTATTAGAGGAACAGGTGTTCAAAGCTTAATGAATTCTCAAGAAGTTAAAAAATAATTTTTGCTTAAACAAAGTGTTATACTTTTCAAAACTAAGAATAATTTTTGTTACATTAATTTCTCTATTTTTTATTTTAATTGCTTCATCAAACTTTTTAAATTTTAACAATGATTTTTTTAATAAAAAAATAAATCTGGGTTTAGATTTACAAGGTGGGTCTTATTTATTGTTAGAAATTGATAATTCTCCAGTAATTGATCAAAAGCTTCAAAATTTTTCAATTTTGGCTAGAAATTATTTTAAAGAAAAAAATATCAGGTTAAAAAATGTCAAACTTTCTGATCAAATATTTTCTTTTTCAATAGATAAAGAATTTCAACAAATTATTTTAGACGAATTTAGGAATGAGGAAAGTGAAATAAATCCATATTATCCAAAATTCAAATCACACCAATTTGAAATATTAATAAAAGAAGATATTTTTGAAGTTAACTATTCAAGACAAGGGATAATCGAACTTAAAACTTCTTCACAAGATCAAGCTTTAGAAATTGTAAGAAGGAGAATAGATGAAATTGGTACTAACGAACCTAATATCCTTAAACGTGGTAATGATAGAATTTTAGTTGAACTTCCAGGTCTGGATGATCCTATGAGAATTAAATCATTACTCGGTAAAACAGCAAATTTAACTTTTAGATTTGTAACTAATAATGAAGATTCTTTTGGTGTAGAAAAACTTAAATATGAAAATAATATAGATGAAGCGACTGTTAGTAAAAGAATAATTTTGAGTGGAGATAATCTTTTAGACGCTCAGCCGCGAATGAATAATGAAACTAACGAAACTGTAGTTTCCTTTACACTCGATAGGGTGGGAGCAAAACGATTTGGTAAAGCCACTTCTACTGGTATTGGTAAACAATTAGCCATCGTACTAGATAATAAAATAATAAGTGCCCCTGTAATAAGAGATACTATAGCGAGCGGGTCTGGTCAAATAAGTGGTGGTTTTACTTTTCAATCTGCTACAGATCTAGCTTTATTATTAAGATCTGGTGCGCTTCCTGCACCTTTAAATATAATTGAAGAGAGAACTGTTGGACCAGATTTAGGTCAAGACTCTATTAATGCAGGTATAGTTGCTTTAATTATAGGCTTTGTTCTTGTAATTATTTTTATCTTCATAAAATATAGAATTTTTGGAATAATAACAAATCTAACATTAGTAATTAATTTGTTACTTTTAGTTGGTATACTTACAATTTTTGAAGCAACATTAACTTTACCAGGAATAGCAGGTATTATTTTGACAGTAGGTATGGCTGTTGATGCAAATGTTTTAATATTTGAGAGAATAAAGGAAGAAGTAAAAAATGAAAAAAATAACCTCATTGCGTTTGATAGTGGTTATACAAAATCTAGAACGGCTATTCTTGATGCTAATATTACAACATTATTAGCAGCAGTTATATTATTTTTTATGGGATCGGGTCCTATAAAAGGTTTTTCATTAACACTGGGTATTGGAATTTTTACGACACTTTTTTCAGTTTATTTTATAGCTAGACTTTTAACAGCAGTGTACGTGGCTAGAAATAAAGAAAAAGAAGGATTAATTTAAATGATATCCTTTAATAAATATTATAATAAGTTCAATATTCTTTCCACAATACTTATTGTCATCTCATTAGTTTTGTTAATTTTTAAAGGTTTAAATTTTGGAATAGATTTTAAAGGTGGTACGCTTATAGAATTGAGATCAAATGATACAAAAATTAACGTTTCATCATTAAGAGATAATTTAAGTCAATTAAATCTAGGCGATATTTCAGTAAAGAAATTTGGTAATGATACTGATTTTTTAATCAAATTTGAAAATAATGATAATAAAAATGTAATTGAAGAAATAAAAATTAATTTGGAAAAATCTTTTGGAAATAATTTTAGTTTTAGAAGAGTAGAAAATGTAGGACCAAAAGTTAGTTCTGAATTATTAAAATCAGGGATAATAGCTATATCTGTGGCCTTAGTTCTAATGCTCATTTATATTTGGATTAGATTTGAGTGGCAATTTAGTTTAGGAGCTATATTGGCATTATTTCATGACGTTATAGTTACTTTGGGTTTATTTTCACTTCTTGGTTTAGAAATAAATTTATCAATTATTGCTGCTGTGCTAACTATAGTTGGATACTCCATGAATGATACTGTGGTTATATTTGATAGAGTTAGGGAAAATTTAAGAAAATATTCTGATATTAAAATTTATGAATTAACAAATATCTCTATTAATGAAACATTATCTAGAACTTTAATAACATCAATCACAACTTTATTAGCATTACTATCAATATTTTTTTTTGGTGGTGAAATATTAAAAGGTTTCTCTTTGGCAATGATTTTTGGAGTAATATTTGGAACCTATTCATCAATTTATATTGCAAATACAATTTTAGTGAGACTAAAGGTTTCACAAAAAACAGTTCTAAGAGATGATGATAAAAACTAATATAAGTTTTGAGCAGCTACCATCGATAAAAGCATAGGCAGCGATAATAAAGTATTTGTTCTAGAAAATAACATGGCTGTTTTTGCAGACTTTGCTTTTAGATCAGGGTCACATTCAACAATACCCAAAGCTCTTTTCTGATTAGGCCATATTACAAACCAAACATTAAAAGCCATAATTACTCCTAGCCACATACCAATTCCAATTGCTGTATGTTTCGGAATACCTGAACTAATACTTAAAGTCATGGCATCATGTAAATATCCATTTAGAGCAGCTAAAATTAGTCCTGATAAGATTGTAAATGCTGCAGCCCATCTAAAGTAAAATAGTGCTGCTGGTGCTATAACTTTTCCAATAGCTGGTTTTTGATCATCTGGAATTTTTGCCATATTTGGTATTTGTACAAAATTGAAATACCAAAGTAATCCTATCCACATTATTCCCACAACAACATGTGTGTATCTAGCAACCCAGCTCCAAAAAAGTCTATCAAAACTAAAACCATCATTTTGGTAAAATAAACCTAAAAATAGTACTATGGCTAAAGCTAAAGAAGTGTGTATTGTTTTAGATAATGATGAAAGAATATTACTCATTAAGATTATTATATACTAATTTAAACAAAATATAAAAACAAATTTCCCAACTATCTTAAAAGAGGTTTTAGAAATTTACCTGTATAACTCTGATCAATTTTACAAATTTCCTCAGGTTTTCCTTCTGCGATAATTTTTCCACCTTTAACCCCTCCTTCAGGCCCCATATCGACAATATAATCAGCAGTTTTTATAACATCGAGATTATGTTCGATAACAACAACTGTATTTCCTAATGCCACAAAAGTATGAAGAATTTCCAATAACTTTTTAATATCATGTTGGTGTAAACCTGTCGTAGGTTCATCTAAAATATACATAGTTTTACCTGTGGATCTTTTTGATAGTTCTTTAGCTAATTTGATTCTTTGAGCCTCACCTCCAGATAGAGTTGTTGCTTGCTGACCAATCTTTATGTAACCTAAACCTACTTTTTTTAATGTTAATAATTTTGATTTAATATTTGAAATATTTTCAAAATATTCACAACCTTCATCAACAGTCATATCAAGAACATCAGCAATACTTTTATCTTTAAATTTAATTTCTAATGTTTCACGGTTATATCTTGTACCTTTGCATTCATCACATTGTATATAAACATCTGGCAGAAAATGCATTTCGTAAGTTATTACACCATCACCTTCACAAGCTTCACATCTTCCACCTCTAACATTAAAAGAAAACCTTCCTGGTTTGTAGCCTCGTGATTTTGACTCAGGCAAAGATGTAAACCAATCACGTATAGGACCGAAAGCACCTGTATAAGTAGCTGGGTTTGATCTAGGTGTTCTCCCAATAGGAGACTGGTCTATATCTATAATCTTGTCGATTAATTCTATCCCCTTAAAATTTTTAAATGGTTTAGGAATTTTTCTTGATTTGTTGTTATTTAAAGTAAGATTTAAAGCATTATAAAGTGTTTGAAGAATTAAAGTTGATTTACCACTTCCAGATACACCGGTTACACAAGTTAAACTACCCAAAGGTATTTTTAAGTTTACATTATTTAAATTATTTCCAGTTGCACCTGTAATTTCTAAAAATCTTCCATTTTTTGCTAATCTTCTTTTTGACGGTATATTTATTTTTAATTTATTTGACAGATATTTACCAGTTATGCTTTCTTTGTTTTGACTAATATCTTTAAAATTACCTTGAGCAATTACTTGTCCACCTTTATTTCCAGCCTCTGGACCAAGATCAATTATATGATCTGCATTTTCCATTGTTTCGGTATCATGTTCAACAACTATAACAGTGTTACCTAAATCTCTTAATCTTTTAAGAGCATTTATTAATTTTACATTATCTTTTTGATGTAAACCGATTGATGGTTCATCTAAAACATACAAAACACCAGTTAATCCAGACCCTATTTGAGAAGCCAGCCTTATTCTTTGAGCCTCACCACCTGATAAAGTTCCAGATTCTCTTGATAGTGTTAAATAATCAAGTCCAACATTTAATAAAAAATTTAATCTTTCATTAATTTCTTTCAAAATATGTTCTGCAATTTTAAATTGTCTTTTGTCTAAATTATTTTCTAAATTTTTGAACCAATTTGAGGCGTCTAAGATAGATTTTTCTGTGACTTCGCTTATATGTAAATCATTAATTTTTACACATAAAGCTTCATCTTTTAATCTATGACCATTACATCTTTCACATTTTGTGTCTGATTGATATTGAGCAATTTCCTCTCTTTTCCAGTCACTATCAGTTTCTAAATATCTTCTTTCAAGATTATTAATAACTCCTTCGAATGTTTTTTTATGAGAATATTTTTCGTATCCATCATCATAAGAAAATTTTATCTCTTCTTCATCTGACCCATAAAGAATAACATCTTTAATCTTTTTTGAGAGTTTTGACCATTTTTCCTCTAGTGAAAAATTATAATGTTTTGCTAAAGATGCTAGAGTTTGAGCATAATATAAAGTAGTAGTTTTTGCCCAAGGTTCAATTGCACCATCAATAATGCTTTTTTTTTCATTTGGTATAACCAAGTTTGGATCAACATTTAATTTTATACCGATACCTTCACACTCTTCGCATGCTCCAAAAGGACTATTAAAAGAAAATAGTCTTGGCTCAATTTCTTCAATAGTAAAACCACTTTCAGGGCAAGCAAATTTAGTAGAAAATATAAGTTTTTCTATCTTTCTGAATTTTTTAGGTAGAGTTTCGTTCTCATACTCAACAAATATCAAACCATTAGCTAAATTTATAGATGTTTCAATAGCTTCAGCTAACCTATTACCCAAAGAAGTATTAATAACAATCCTATCAACTAAAATAGAAATATCATGTTTAATTTTTTTATTTAACTCTGGAATCTTATCAATGTCATATAAAACTTCATCAATCTTTATTTTTCTAAAACCTCGTTTTTTAAAATTTATAATTTCTTTTTTATATTCGCCTTTACGACCTCTCACTACAGGTGCATATATATAAATAGTTGATTTTTTTGGTAATTGCTTAATTCTGTCCACTATTTGAGAAACAGTCTGTGAAGTTATCGGTTTTCCTGTAAAAGGAGAATAGGGTATTCCTGCTCTGGCATATAATACTCTCATATAATCATAAATTTCTGTAACTGTTGCAACTGTTGATCTAGGATTTTTTGATGTATTTTTTTGTTCAATAGATATTGCAGGGCTGAGGCCTTCAATTAAATCTACATTAGGTTTTTTCATTTTATCCAAAAATTGTCTCGCATAAGCTGACAAACTTTCAACATATCTTCTTTGTCCTTCAGCATAAACTGTATCAAAAGCCAATGATGATTTGCCTGACCCAGATAACCCCGTAATAACAACAAATTTGTCCTTAGGAATCTCTAAAGAAATATTCTTTAAATTATGTTCTTTTGCTCCCTTAATAACTATCTTTTTAATCATAATTTTTGTTGCTTTGAGTTAATAAAATTAATATTCAGTGTAAATTGTGATATAATTCTAATTAATTAATTTAACAAATATTAAAATATTATGGCTGGAAGTTTAAATAAAGTACTTTTAATTGGTCGTTTAGGCGCAGATCCTGAGATTAAACAAATGGTAAATGGTAAAAGTGTAGCAAGATTAAGTCTAGCTACAAGCCAATCATGGAAAGATAAAAGCTCAGGTGAGAAAAAAGAAAAAACAGAATGGCACCGTATAGTTGTATTTAATGAGGGTTTAGTAAATGTAGTCCAACAGTACTTAAAAAAAGGAGCTCAAATTTATGTTGAAGGTCAACTTTCTACAAGAAAGTGGAAAGATGAACAATCTGGACAAGATAAATATTCAACAGAGATAGTAATTCAAGGGTACAATTCTTCATTAACAATGTTAGGTGGTGGAAATTCAGGTGGTGGTATTGCGAATGACAATTCCTCATCTAAGACTAATAATGAGGAAGTTTCACAAATATCGAATGACATGGATGACGAAATACCGTTTTAATATCTATGCAAAAATCAGAGATTACAAAAGATAAAAACATAAAATTAATTTCAATGCATGATGAGATGAGTTCATCTTATCTTTCTTATGCTATGAGTGTTATAGTAAGTAGAGCTCTGCCTGATATAAGAGACGGCTTAAAACCTGTTCATCGTAGAATTTTATATGCAATGTATAATGGAGGTTATGATTGGTCAAAACAATTTAGAAAATCAGCAAGAATAGTTGGTGATGTAATTGGTAAATACCATCCACACGGTGATCAATCAGTTTATGACGCTTTAGTAAGAATGGTTCAAGAATTTTCAATGAGCTTACCTTTAATAGATGGCCAGGGTAATTTTGGATCTATAGATGGTGATCCTGCTGCGGCAATGAGATATACAGAAACTCGATTGTCAAAAGTTTCACAATTTCTGATTGATGATATAGAAAAAAACACTGTTGTATTTAAAAGTAATTATGATGAAACAGAAAAAGAACCTTCAGTTTTACCTGCTCAATACCCAAACCTCCTAGTTAATGGGGCAGGTGGTATTGCTGTTGGAATGGCAACAAGTATACCTCCTCATAATTTGGGAGAAATAATTAATGGCACTTTGGCTTTAATTGAAAATAAAGATATTACTGTTAAACAATTAATGAAGTTTATTCCTGGTCCCGATTTCCCTACAGGAGGAGTTATAATTGGAAAAGATATAATTAAACAAGGTTACACAAAAGGTCGTGGTTCATTTAAAGTAAGAGGTCAAATGTCGATAGAACAAATAAAAGGAAATAGGGAAAGATTAGTTATTACATCCATACCTTATCAAGTTAACAAATCAATTTTAAATGAAAGAATAGCACAGTTGGTAAGAGAAAAAAAAATTGAAGGAATTAGAGATATAAGAGATGAATCTAGTAGAGAAGGAATAAGAGTATCATTAGATCTTCGTAACGGTGTAGAGCCTGAAACAGTTAAAAGACAATTGTATAAAAATACTCAATTAGAAAGTTCCTTTGGATTTAATACTTTAGCTATTGTTGATGGTAAACCACAAACATGCAATTTAAAAGATTTCTTATCATTATTTTTAAATTTTAGAGAAGATGTAGTTATTAAAAAAACAAAATTTGATTTAAAAAAAGCAGAAGAAAGAGCTCACATTTTAATTGGCTTATCTGTATCTGTTGAGAACTTGGACAAGATTATAAAGATTATTCGTTCATCAAAAACTCCAGAAGATGCTAAAAAATCAATTTTAAAAAATAAATGGAAAGTGAACAAATCACAAAAAATGATTTCTCTTGTTGAAAATAAAAAAAGTAAAGGATTATATTCTATTTCTGAAATTCAAGTAAATGCAATTTTAGAATTAAGATTACAAAAATTAACTGCACTTGGTATTAATGAAATTGAAGTCGAGATAAAAAAACTTGCTGAATTAATCATTAAATATAAAAGAATTATTTCATCAAAAAAAGAATTACTTAAAGTTATTAGTAATGAGTTAAAAGATATAAAAGAAAAATTTTCAGTTAAAAGAAGAACAGACATTATAGACGCTGTCTTAAATTACGATATAGAAGAAACAATCCAGAAAGAGTCAGTAATAATAACAGTTACCTTGCAAGGTTATATTAAACGAGGTTCTTTAAATAATGTAAAACAACAAAAAAGAGGTGGAAGAGGCAAAACTGGTATTACAACAAGAAATGAAGATTCAGTTGTTCAAACTTTATCTGTCAACACACATACATCTGTTTTATTTTTTTCAACAGAAGGTTTAGTTTATAGGGTTAAAGCTTGGAAAATACCCGTCGGTTCTGCTACATCAAAAGGTAAGTCATTATTCAATATTTTGCCTTTAAAAAATCATCAATCTATTAGTTCTATAATGCCTTTCCCTGACAATGAGTCTGAATTAAAAAATTATCAAATAGTTTTTGCAACAGCACAAGGTAAAATAAGAAAAAATAGTTTAGAGGACTTCTCTTCAATTAATTCAGCTGGAAAGATTGCAATGAAATTAGACAATAATGATAAAATTGTTGGTGTAAAAATATGCAAAGACGATCAAGATATCATTTTAAGTACTAAGCTCGGAAAATGTATAAGATTTGAGTCGAAAAAATTAAGAGTTTTTAAAGGTAGATCTTCAAAAGGAATTAGAGGTATAGTTTTGGCTCCTAATGATCAAATAGTATCTTTATCTATTATTGATAATTTTAAAAATCTCAAAAAAGATAAAAAGTCAAAAGATGAAACATCTGAGATAAAAGCTAAAGAAAAATTTATTTTATCTATTACTGAAAACGGTTATGGAAAAAAAACTTCTCATACAGATTATCGCGTCACAAATAGAGGCGGTAAAGGTATAATAGGTATTATTAATTCTCCAAGAAATGGAAATATTTCTTCCTCTTTCCCTGTTTTTGATGGAGATGAAATTTTAATATCTACTAATAAAGGACGGGTAATTAGAGTAGCCGTTAAAGAAATTAGAACTGCCGGAAGAAATACACAAGGTGTTAGAATTATTAAATTATTAGGAGAAGAAAAAGTTGTTTCAGCTAATAAAATTGATGATAATTTAGTATAATGAGTAAAATTGCAATTTACCCAGGAACTTTTGACCCCATTACCTTTGGTCATATTGATGTTATTAAAAAAGGATTAAGATTATTTGATAAAATAGTTGTCGCAGTTTCTGATGTCGATAATAAAGACTATCTTTTTGATTGTGAGGAAAGAATTGAAATTATAAACAAAGCCTTATTTTTTGATCTTAAATTGAATAAGAAAAAAATTAAAGTTATACCTTTTACTTCTTTAACAACTGATTTATGTAAAAAACATAAATCAAATATAATTTTGAGAGGATTGAGGGCAGTATCAGATTTTGAATATGAATTTCAATTAGCAGGTATGAATAGAAAGCTTAATAATAATATCGAAACCTTATTTCTAATGTCTGATGTTGAAAATCAAATTATTTCATCAAAATTTGTTAAAGAAATAATTAAATTAAAAGGCAATATAAAGAAGTTCACGACAAAAAGTACAATTAAATTATTAAAAAGAAAATATGAATAGAATTTTCATCAATCTAATTATAATTTTTTTTTTATTAACAAACCAATCAATTTCAAAGGAGGATATAATGATTTTAAAACTTAAAGATGGTGAAGTAAAAATAGAACTTTTCAATGATGTTGCTCCAAACCATGTTAAAAGAATTAAAGAATTAGCTAATAGTGGTAAATATGATAATGTTGTTTTTCATAGAGTTATAGACGGATTTATGGCTCAAACTGGAGATGTAAAATTTGGTAACTCTGATTCTAAAGATTTTAATCTTAGAATGGCTGGTATGGGAGGATCTGATTTACCTGATTTAGAACAAGAATTTAATAGTCTTCCTCATGAAAGAGGTACTTTATCTATGGCCAGATCTTCAGATCCTAATAGTGCTAACAGTCAATTTTTTATTTGTTTTAAAGCAGCACCATTTTTAGATAGACAATATACTGTTTTTGGAAAAGTAATTTCAGGAATGGATTTTGTAGATAAAATAAAAAGAGGTGATGAAAATAATAACGGTGCTGTTTCAGATCCAGATAAGATTATTAGCTTCAAATCTTTATAAAATTTAAATGGCATTAAAAAGATTTGCCTTTAAAGTTTTTAATACAGATAAATATGCCAGACGAGGTCAAATTGAGACCAGTAGAGGAAATATTCAAACACCTGCATTTATGCCTGTTGGAACGCAAGCAACTGTAAAAGCCTGTACTATTAACGATATAAAAAAAACTGGTTCTGAAATAATTTTATCAAATACGTATCATTTAATGATAAGACCAGGTGTTGAAAGAATCCAAAAAGCAGGAGGTTTACATGAATTTATGAATTGTGATCTTCCTATTCTTACAGATTCAGGAGGCTTTCAAGTGATGTCATTGTCTAAATTAAGAAAAATTGACAAAGAAAAAGGAGCTATTTTTAATTCACATATTGATGGGAAAAAATTTTGTCTTAGCCCAGAAGAAAGTATTCGAATACAACTAGGTTTAAATTCAGATATTGTTATGATTATGGACGAATGTCCGAAAAATACAAAAGATTATGAATTAATAAAAAATTCAATGGAATTATCTCTAGATTGGGCAGAACGTTCAAAAAAAACATTTGGTGAAAATTTACATAAAGGGTTATTTGGTATTGTCCAAGGAGGTTTATTTAAAGATTTAAGAATAGCGTCATTAAATGGTTTAAAAAAAATGGATTTTGATGGATATGCTTTAGGCGGATTAGCTGTTGGAGAAAAACAAGATGAAATGTTTAAAGTTTTAGATGATATTAAAAAAGAACTTCCTCAAAACAAACCTCATTATCTTATGGGAGTCGGGACACCATCTGATATTTTGGGTGCTGTAAAGAGAGGTATAGATATGTTTGATTGTGTTTTGCCAACTAGATCTGGAAGAACAGGATTAGCTTTCACTTGGCAGGGTAGAGTAAATATAAAAAATAATAAATATCAAAATGACAACACACCCTTAGATAAAGATTGTAATAATTTGGCACTTAATAGGTACTCAAAAAATTATCTTAACCATTTATTCAATACAAATGAAATATTAGGTGCGATGATTTTAACTTTACATAATTTAAATTTTTATCAAGAACTAATGTGTGAAATAAGAAAAAATATTGAAAGTGGTACTTTTGATGAATTTTATAATAAATACATAGATAAGTTGTAAAGAATAAACTATTTGTCTCATAAATTCTTATTTGAATTATTGAAATAATTCTGTATACAAAGTCAAAACTAACTTAATAGTTGGGCCGTTAGCTCAGTTGGTAGAGCAATTCCCTTTTAAGGAATGGGTCGTTGGTTCGAGTCCAACACGGCTCACCATTAATATTTAAGATATATTAATAGGCGGGTATTCCAATAAAATTTGATTTGTCCATTCATTGATTTTTTTAATTCTATTATCAGCAGATGGGTGAGTGCTCATAAATTCAGGTTGAGCCTTACCTTTATTCAATTCTTTCATCCGTTCCCAGATTTTTACTGTTTCTCTAATATCATAACCTGATAAAGAAGAAAAAATCATTCCCAGATAGTCTGCTTCACTTTCTTGTTTCCTGTTAAATGGATTCATGATTCCAAGTTGTGAAATTAAACCAACAGTATTCATTCCCGTTGTTCTATTTACTGTTGATAATTTTCCTCCTGAAAATATATCTATTAATTGAGTACTCACATTTAACACAGTATTTCTACTTGCACGTTCTACCGAATGTTTTGCTACTGCATGAGCTATTTCATGCCCCATAACAGCCGCTAATCCATTAGTGTTTTTTGTAACTTCAAGCATTCCGGAGTAAATTGCTATTTTACCTCCAGGCATACACCAGGCATTTCTTATTTTTTTATTATCAATCAATATGTATTCCCAATCAAAAAGAGCAGTTGGATCATTCAATTTAGCTTGTAGAAAGTATTCTGTTATTGAATTTTCCATTTTACTTCCAATTTCTTTGATATCATCTAATTTAGAATCAGTTATTAATTTTTCTTTTTCTTTTACTTTTTCATAAATTTGAGCTGCTTGGGCATTGAGCTTGGCCTCTGGAATTATCTTGAATTGTTTTCTATCAGTTATTGGTGCCGTAGCACAAGAATTTAGAAAAAATCCACAACAACCACAACCCATATATGTTAAAAATTTTCTTCTATTCATTTTGCACTAACATTGATATTATATTTATTAATGAATCTAAATAATAAAATTTTATTATTTCTTTTTCTAGTAGCAATTTCATTCGTAATTTATTCAAGTTTTGCTTAAAATGACTAAAAATAAAAAAAAAAGATCAATTACACTTATTCTTAGAAACTATTTTATAACTGGAGTGGTTGTTTTAATACCAATAGGTTTTACTTTATATCTAAGTAAAATTTTAATAGGACTCTCCTCTAATATTATTCCTCAAAATATAAATCCAAATAGTTATCTTCCTTATGCTATTCCAGGAATTGAAATTTTCATCTCTGTAATTTTTATAACTATAGTCGGAGGTTTGTCTTTATCTTTTTTAGGAAAAAGAATCTTAAAATTAATTGACGATCTTTTTAAAAGAATTCCTGTTTTAAGAACTATTTATACAGCCATAGGTCAAATGACAGAAACTTTTTCAAATAAAGAAAGCAATAAAAAAAGTGTAGTACTCATAGAATATCCTAGAAAAGGTGTTTGGGCTGTTGGTTTTGCAACAAAAGAAAATAAAGGTGAAATGGCTGAAAAAACTAAACAAAAATTGATTAACGTTTTTGTACCAACCACACCTAATCCAACAAGTGGTTTTTTGTTAATGTTTCCAATTGAAGATGTTATTTATTTAAATATGACTTTTGAAGAAGCTTCGAAGTTTATCGTCTCAGCAGGGACATCTTCTGGTAAAGTTTAAGCAATATCATTAATTATATCTGCTCTATCGTATAATTTAATTAAAGGTTTGAACTTTCTGATATCTTGATTGCTTGCTTCTATTCTTTTAATTTCTTTTTCAGCTAAAATAAAAAGATCATGATTGTGAACGGGATCTGCCAATTTGAAGTTTTTAATTCCACTTTGTTTAAAACCTAATATGTCTCCAAAACCTCTTAACTTCATATCTTCTTCAGATATTTTAAATCCATCATTAGAATTTTTTAATATATTTATTCTTTTTTTGGCATTTTCACTTAAATTTGATTTAAACATTAATATACAAGTAGAGTCTTTATAGCCTCGACCAACTCTACCTCGTAATTGATGTAATTGAGATAAACCAAATTTATTTGCATTTTCGATGACTATTACATTTGCGTTAGGAAAATCTATACCAACCTCAATTATTGTTGTTGATACTAATATACTAAATTTTTTTTTTAAAAAATTATCCAAAATTTTTTCTTTTTCATCTAAAGTAGTTTTACCATGTAATAGTGAAACTTTATTGGGAAAAATTTTTTTTAAATATTCAAATTTTTTAACAGCAGACTCATGATCAATCTTTTTGGACTCATCTATTAGTGGGCAAACCCAAAAAATTTGATTTTCAAGGTCCATTTCTTTTTTAATAAATCTAATAACTTCATCTATTTTATTTTCAAGTTTACTATATGTTTTGATAGGTTTACGTGTTTTTGGTTTTTCACTTATAACTGAAATATCCATATCTCCATAAATGGACATTGTTAAAGTTCTTGGAATTGGCGTTGCTGTCATTAATAAAACGTCACAATCTTTTCCACCCTTATCTGATAATTTCTTTCTTTGATTTACGCCAAATTTATGTTGTTCATCAATTATTATTAGACCAAGTTTATTATATTCAACTTTTTTTTGAAAAATAGCATGTGTACCGAAAATTAAATCAATTTTATGTTCTACTAATTTTTTTAAAATTTCTTTTTTATCTTTATGGTGAGATTTCCCTGAAATTAATTCAATTTTTATATCACTTGGAAATATTTTTTTTGCTAATGAATAGTGTTGTCTTGCTAAGATTTCTGTCGGTGCCATTAAAGCTACCTGAAAACCTGACATAATAGTATTGTAGCTAGCTAAAAGAGATACTATTGTTTTTCCACTTCCAACATCTCCCTGTAAAAGTCTAAACATTTTATTTGAAGAACACAAATCATTATTAATTTCTTTTAAAGTCTTTTTTTGATCATTTGTCAGTGTAAAATCTAAATTTGAAATAATCTTATTTTGACTTTCAATATTTATTTTTTTTTTAATTTTTTTTATCTTTTTAATTTTTTTTCTGATTTCAGAATTAACTAAAAAAGTTGAAAAAATTTCATCAAATGCCAGTCTTTGATAGAAATTTTCTCTAAATTTTCCAATATTTTCTGGTTTGTGTAATTCTTTAATAGAATTGTTCCAACTTATATTACTAAATTTTTTCATTATTTCTTTTGAATGCCATTCGTTAAAAGTTGGAAGCAAATTCAAAATTTGAGAAATAATCTTATTATATACTTTCTCACTTATTCCCTCTGTTAACGAATATGTGTTATGTTTTTGTTTAATTAGAGAAGCATTCTCAGATATATACTTAGGATTTGTTAGTTGATATCTATTTCTGAAGTATTTTATTTTACCACTTAGTGTTATTTCTTTTCCAATTGGTAATATTTTTTTAATATATCCTTCATAACTATTAAAAAAAACACATTCAATTTCACCCGTTTCATCTTTACAAAAAACTCTATTTGGCAGATTTCTTATTCTTGGGAAAAGATATTTATGTGGGATTATTGTAATGGTTTGATTTTCATTGATTTTTAAATCTTTTATTTTTGATGATTTACTTCTATCTGTATATGACTTGGGAAGTTTCCACAAAATATCAAAGATAGTATTTATCCCTTTTTTTTTTAATAAATTAGTTGTTTTATATCCAACTCCTCTTAATTTAGTTAAGTCAGACAATAAATATTGATAATTACTTTTAATATTCATTAACTAATAATATATTCTAATTATGTCTTCCAATATAGATCAATTAAAAAAAAAAATTATTTACCGATCAAATTATAGAGGCACAAAAGAGATGGACAAACTTCTTGGAGCCTTTACGAATCATTATATTGATAAACTAAATGAACAAGATTTAGAAGAATTAATCAAATTCTTAAAAATTGATGATAACAATCTTTACAATTTTTATAATGGTCTAGATACAAGTATTAAATTTGAAAATACTAGAATTAATTCTCTGTTTAAAAATTTTAAATTTAAATAAATAAATGGCGGAGAGACTGGGATTCGAACCCAGGAAAGAGTTGCCCCTTTGCCGGTTTTCAAGACCGGTGCTTTCAACCGCTCAGCCATCTCTCCGTTTAGAAACTTTTATAATTAATAATATTTAATTCAACTATAAAATAGTCTAATTAATCTTTATATTTATTTCATTTATAAATCTATGAAAGATAATTTTAACAAAGGTTTAGTATTAACATCATTAGGTTCATTTTGGTGGGGTTTTATTGGAGTTATATATTTTGAATATGTTTCGTTTATTGGACATACAGAGCTAGTTGTACACAGATGTTTATGGACAGCAATGATGTTAATAATAACAACATCGTTTCTATCAAAATGGAATATTTTTTTAAAAGTATCTAGTAATTTAAAAAACTTGTTTTATTTATTTATATCTGGTGCTTTAATTTTTATAAATTGGGCCGTATGGATTTATGCTGTTGCAACAAATAGAATTATTGATGCTAGTTTCGGTTATTTCATAATGCCAATTATTAGTGTGATGTTAGGATATGTTTTTTTTAAAGAACAACTAAATAAAAAAAGAATTTTTTCTATTTTATTAGTGTTAATTTCTATATTAATACTAATTATATTTAACCTTAAATCCTTACCTTGGGTTGGTATTATTGTTGCTTTAAGTTGGGCTTTTTATAATTTGGTAAGAAAAAAAATAAATGTAGATACTGACATTGGTTTATTAATAGAAAGTTTATTTATTTTTCCATTTGCATTAGTTGTATTTTATTTCATTATTCGAAGTGGTTTTAATGATTTTAGTATTTCAAAACCTGGATTAAGTTTTTTTTTGATATTAGCTGGACCAATGACAGTGATTCCTTTATTTCTCTATGTTAGAGGTGTTGAGTTGATTGGACTTGGACCTACTGGAATGATCTTTTATATAACACCAACTTTACAGTTTATTCTGGGTTTTTTCTATTACAATGAAGATTTTTCATTAGTAAAATTTGTAAGTTTTATTATTATTTGGATTGCTGTAATTATATATCTCAAAGATCTATATGAAACTAATTAAACATTTAATATTAATTACTCTTTTATTTTACAATAATTCATTTGCTGAAATTAACACCGAATTTGAAGAGTGGAAGAATGAATTTAAGACACTAGCTTTAAATAATCAAATATCTGAACAAACTGTTAACATGACCATATCTAATGTAGTCTTTTTACCTAAAGTTATTGAATATGATAGATATCAACCTGAGTTCTACGAAGATACAAAAACTTATATTTCAAAAAGAAGTTCAGATAAAAAAGTAAATAAAGGGATTAAATTTTATAAAAATGAAACAAACCTAATTCAAGATGTAGAAAAAAAATATAATGTAGAAAAAGAATTACTTTTGGCTTTAATGGGTATAGAGACTAATTTTGGTACCTATGTTGGAAAAATGGACATACTATCTTCATTGGCCACTTTAAGTTTTGATAAGAGAAGATCAGAATTTTTTACAAATGAATTATTAATTTTGCTTAAACTTATCGATAAAAATCAAATTGATCATAAAACTTTATATGGTTCATGGGCTGGGGCTTTTGGATTTTTTCAGTTTATGCCATCAACTATAAGAAATCATGCTATTGACTATAATGAAGATAATTATATTGATTTAAAAAACGCTTATGATTCTTTTGCATCCGCTGCTAATTATTTGAATAATATGGGATGGAATAAAGATGCACCGTGTTTTTATAAAATTGATTTAAATAGAAAAATTTCAAAAAAATATTTAAATACTTCTGCAAAAAAATTAGTTAATAAAAAAAAAATAAAATATTTTAAAAAATATATAGATAATAAAGAAACTCTAAACTCATTTGACGAAAATTTAAAAGTAGCAATAATTACACCCGATAAAGATATTGTTTCAGATGCTAATACGTATGCACCAGCTTATGTAGTTTTTGATAATTACGATATAATTTTAAAATGGAACAGATCTTTAAGATTTGCTTTAGCTGTGTGTACTTTAAAGGATAAAATTAAAAATGAATTATAAGAGTATTACATTCTTATTCCTAGTTTTGTTTGTTTATGGTTGCGAACCTTCAATGGATAATAAAAATAAGAAATTAAATTTTGATATAGAAAACAAATATAAAAATTCTGGGTTTGCCTTAATTTACAATGATAATTTATTAGATATAAAGAAAATTGAGCCAAGATCTTTAATGATTTACCACAAATTATTAAAAAAAAAATCCATGGTAAAGATAACAAATCCAATCAATGGTCTTTCTTTAATCGCAGAAGTAAAATCAAATAAAATTGAATTTTCAAATTTTTATAATTCAGTTTTAAGTTTGAGAATTGCTGAAACATTAGATTTAGATCATAATGAACCTTACGTAAATATAATCTTAATTTCAAAAAACTCTACTTTTGTTGCAAAAAAAGCAAAAACTTATGAAGAGGAATCTGTTGTAGCTGAAAAAGCACCAGTTGATGGTATCCAGATTAATGATTTAAATGCTAAAAAAGTTAAAAAGATTAAAACAAAGATTAAAACTTTTTCTTACTCAATTAAAGTTGCAGATTTTTATTATCAAGATACCGCTCAAATTATGAAAGATAGAATAAAAAAAGAAACTTCCATTAAAAATTTGAATATAATTAAATTATCTCAAACAAAATATAGGCTATTAATAGGTCCTTTTAATGATATAAAAAGTTTAAAGGAGTCATTTGAGAAAATGAATTTATTTAATTTTGAAAATTTAGAAATTTTAAAAAATGTTTAAAAAATTATTTTTAATTATAATATTAAATCTTATATTCTCTTTAGCTAATGCCAATATTGACATCAAAGCTAGAACAGCAATATTACAAGATTTTTATTCAGGGGAAATTTTATATGAAAAAGAACCTGATCGATCAATTTATCCAGCCTCTATGACTAAAATAATGACAAGTATTATTGCATTTGATTTAATTAAATCTGGTGATTTAAAACTAGAGGAAAAATTTATAATTTCCGAAAAGGCATGGAGATTATCTACATCAGGATATTCATCAATGTTTGTTATGGTAGGAGACCAAGTTTCAGTAGAAAACTTATTAAAAGGTATTATTGTTGCGTCTGGTAATGATGCTTGCATAGCTTTAGCGGAAGGAATAGCTGGTACAGAGGAGGAATTTGCAATCATGATGACTTCTAAAGCAAAAGAAATAGGTATGGAAAATACTAATTTTGCAAATTCATCTGGAATAAATAATCCTGATAACTATTCAACCGTAAGAGATATTTTAATAATGTCAAATTACCTAATTAAAAAACATCCAGATTATTATAAATGGTTTAAAGAAAAAGAATTTACCTGGGATAGAACAGGGGGAGATCCCATAACTCAAGGTAATAGAAATCCTTTGTTGTATAAAAATTTAGGTGTTGATGGAATAAAAACTGGTTACTTGGCTGTTGAAAGATATTCACTTGCTTCCTCCTTAGAAAGAAATGGCAGAAGATTAGTTGCTGTAGGTAGTGGTTTTGAAACCAAAAATTCAAGATCAAGAGAAAGTTCTAAATTATTAACTTTTGGCTTAACAAATTTTGATTTAATACAAATATCAAAATCAGATCAACCATTTGACTCTATTGAAGTATGGTTAGGCAAAAGTAAGAAAGTAAAAGTTTATACAAAAGAAGATATATTTAAAACAATTAAAAAAGGTCAAAAGAAAAAACTTAAAGCAAAATTGATTTATGATGGTCCAATAGAAGCTCCAATTAAAGAAAATCAAATTGTTGCTAAATTAAAAATTATTTACGACCAAGAACAAATAGGTGAGTACGATTTGTTAGCATTAAATGAAGTTAAAAAAGTAAATATTTTCTCGAGATTACTCAAATCATTGAATTATTTGATCTGGGGTGATGTATAAAAAACCTGTAATTGTTTTTGAGGGTATTGAGGGAAGTGGAAAGACTTCTCATATTAATTTTGTAGCTAGGTATTTAAAAAAAAAAAAAATAAAATTTATTAAAATTAGAGAACCAGGTGGAAGTAAAAATTCAGAAAAAATTAGAAAATTAATTCTTAATAGTCAATCAAACTTTAACAAGAATACAGATTTACTACTTTACCAAGCAGCAAGGAGTGAAAATATAGAGCAATTAAAAAAATTTCATAAAAAGAAAATCATTTTAATTGATAGATTTATTGACTCAACAATAGCCTACCAACATTATGGTTTTGGCGTAAATTTGTCACTTATAAATTATATTAATTCATATTTAACTAAAAATTTTGTGATTAATTTTACTTTTTTGAACATAGTTAACAAAAAAAATATGTTTAAAAGATTAAAATTGCGAAATAAACTTAATAGGTATGATAAGTTCAGTTTTAATTTTTATAAAAAAGTTCAAAACGGTTTTTTAAAATTAGCAAGAAAAAAT
>CACKZI010000012.1 GCA_902604605.1 uncultured Pelagibacteraceae bacterium
AACAATCCTAATTTATCTCTCATCATGTTCATCCATTTTTCTTCATATCTTTTTTCAAAAGAATTAATTGTTTCAGTTGCTATTTTGACAGATTTTTCTTGGTCTTTATCAATTAAAGGTATTAAGCATTCAGCAAATCTAGCCAAGTTCCATTTCGTGATAACAGGTTGATTACAATATGCATATCTACCAGTTTGATCAATTGAGCTAAAGACAGTTTTTGGATCATAAGTATCCATAAACGCACAAGGACCGTAATCAATTGTTTCTCCAGAAATAGTCATATTATCAGTATTCATCACACCATGAATGAAACCAACTCGCATCCAGCTTACTACTAAATCACATTGTTTATCTATTAATAGATTTAACAAATCTAAAGCTTTAGTATTAGAATTTTTTATCTCAGGATAGTGTCTATCAATTGTATAATCTAATAAAGTTTTTAATTCGTCTTTTTTTTGTCTAGCTGCAATATACTGAAATGTTCCCACTCTTAAGTGACTTGATGCAACACGAGTAAGCACTGCACCCTGTAAAGTTTTTTCTCTTTGAATATTTTCTCCAGTTTTTACTACTGCTAAGCTTCGAGTAGAAGGAATTTTTAATGAATTCATTGCTTCGCTAATAATATATTCTCTTAACATTGGACCTAAAGCAGCACGGCCATCACCATTTCTAGAAAATGCTGTTTTACCCGAACCTTTAAATTGAATATCATATTTCTTATTTGATTTTGTTGTGTGCTCACCAATTAATACTGCTCTACCATCTCCAAGCATTGTAAAATGACCAAATTGATGACCCGCATAAGCCTGGGCTATAGAATTACTTCCGTCTGGTAACGAATTTCCAGAAAAAATTTTTGAAAGTTTATCTTTATTGATATTTGAAAAATTTAGATTTAATTTAGAGGCTAAACTTTCGTTAAGTATTACTAATTCAGGATTATTTACTGGAACAGGTTTTATTTCTTCTCTAAAAGTGTCTGATAATTTTGAATAAGTGTTGTTAAAATACCACCCTATGGTCATTTTAATTAGCTTACTTCAGCTTGGTTTTCTTTTGGTTGTATTTCAGTTTTAAATTGATTTGAAATTTTTTGAACTTGCACAGATGAAACTTTATATTCTGCACACATAGTTTCTTCATCTTTTCCATGACCTGTTACCATATTAACCATATGCTCAGGAAAATGAAACGTTGTAAAAACTATACCTTCTTTTACTTTATCAGTAACCTCTACTTTTAAAGCAACCTCACCTCTTCCTGAATACAATCTTCCAATATCCCCTGTATTTAAATCTCTATTTGCTGCATCTTTAGGATGAATCAACAGAACATCTTCATCAACAATATTGATATTATTAGTTCTTCTTGTCATAGTAGCAGCATTATAATGTTGTAAAACTCTACTCGTTGTTAATATTAGAGGATAATCTTTATGATTGGCTTCAATCTCAGAAGATTCTTTCCAGTCAAAGTTTTTCAATCGACCTTTTCCTAGTTTGAATTCTTCAGTATGTAATATTTGTGTATCTGTTCCATCTTCTTTTACAGGCCATTGTAAGCCCATTTTTCCTAATCTTTTTCGAGTAATTCCTTTAAAGAAAGGAACAATATCTGCAATTTCTGCTAATACTTGATCTGCATCATAGGTAGGTTGATCAAACCCAAGTTTTTGCATCATTTCAGTTACTATAACTCCATCAGGTTTTGTACCGGGTAGAGGAGGAACAGCCTGATTAACTCTTTGAACTCTTCTTTCAGTGTTAGTGAAAGTTCCATCTTTTTCTAAAAAAGTAGTTCCCGGCAAAACAACGGTTGCTAATTTTGCTGTTTCACTCATGAAGATTTCTTGCACAACTAAAAGTTCTAGCGAATTCATGGCATCAACTACGTGAGCACTATTAGGATCTGTTTGAACAATATCCTCACCAATAATCCAGATTCCTTTTAATTCTTTGTTGATAGCCGCATCAAACATTTGTGGTATTTTTAGACCAGCTTTAGTTGGATGTGTTACACCATATTTTTCTGTATAGAATTTTTGATTTTTTTTATCTGCTACTTCAAAGTAGCCTGCACCTTGATGAGGTTGACATCCCATATCAGCGGCACCTTGAACATTATTTTGTCCTCTTAAAGGATTTACTCCCACACCTTTTCTTCCAATGTTTCCTGTAATCATTGCAAGATCAGCAATTAGCATCACTGTTTTTGATCCTTGTTCGTGCTCTGTAACTCCTAGACCGTGAAACTCCATTGAATTTTTTGCAGTTGCATATGCAATAGCAGCTTCTTTAACTAGCTGTTTATCTACTCCAGCAACTTTTGCCAATTGATCAACATCTTGTCTTTCAATTTCTTTTAAAAAATTATCAAAACCTTCTGTACGATCTCTAACAAAATCAACATTATATAATTTTGATTTAACTATATAATGCAACATCATATTTAGAACAGCAACATTAGTTCCAGGTCTTAATTTAATATGATAGTCTGCTAGTTGTGCAACTTCTGTTGTAATAGGATCTAAAACAATAAGTTTTTTACCTTTCATTACTTGTTGTTTTATTTTTGCACCAGTAACTGGGTGAGCATTTGTTGGATTTGCTCCAATAATTAAAAATAAATCTGCATGATAAATATCATCAGTAGAATTAGTTGCAGCACCAGTTCCAAAAGTTTGTTGCATTCCCCATGCAGTAGGGGAGTGACAAATTCTTGCACAACAATCAACACTATTTGTACCAACAGCAGCTCTAATCATTTTTTGAAAAACATAGTTTTCTTCATTAGTGCATCTAGCAGATGAAATACCTGCAAAAGCATCAGGTCCATGATCCTTTGTGATCCTTTGCATTTCTTTTTTTATAAAATCGTAAGCCTCATCCCAAGTTGCTTCTTCAAATTTTCCATTTCTCTTAATTAATGGAGTTTTAAGTCTGTCAGGATGATCATAAAAACCAAATGCATATCTTCCTTTGATACAAGTATGCCCGGCATTGACCTCAGTTTCTTTAGGTGTATCTATAGCAACAACTTTATTATCTTTAATTGAAGTTTCAAGATTACATCCTACTCCACAATATGAGCAGGTAGTTCTTACTTTTTTATCTACAGCAGCAGACTTTGACTGAAATACATCAGAAATAGCATCAGTTGGACAAGTGTGTGCACAAGCACCACAAGAAACACATGAAGAGTCTCCAAATGTCATATCGTTATCTGTTGTAATTTTAGACTCAAAACCTCTTCCAGACATTGTTAATACAAATGATCCTTGAATTTCATCACAAGCTCTTACACATCTTCCACAATTTATACAATTATCTAAGTTCATTCTCATGTAATCATGAGATGTATCTCTTGGAATACCTTTGTGTTGTTTTGGATTATTATATCTATGGTCAGAAATACCTAGGTCGTTTGCAACAGTTTGAAGTTCACAATTATTATTTACCTCACAAGTATTACATTCCATTGGATGGTCAGTTAAGACCAATTCTACTATGTTTTTTCTAAGATTATGAAGATTGTCATTTGTTGTAAAAACGTGTTGATTTTCAGCTATTGGAGTATGACATGAAGCAACTACTTTTGTTGGTCCATCTTTTTCTAATGCTACTTCAACTGAACAAACTCTACAGGCACCGTAGGGCGCTAAATTAGGATCATCACATAATGAGGGTACTTTTTTTTCACCAACATAGCTTTTAACAAATTTTAAGATAGATGTATGATTGACACTAATCTCATATGGTTTACCGTCAATATAAGCAATTTTTCTTTTTTCAGAACTCATTAGTTGTCTTTTACCATATCATCTTTCATTTCATCACCAAAATATTTTAGAATATTCATTATGGGAGTTGGTATTGCACCACAAAGAGCACATAAACAACCTTTTTTCATTGTTACCAATAATTCATTAAGTAATTTAAGAGGAATTTTTGCAGTTTTTTTCTTAACTTGGTCAAACATCTCTTTTCCCCTATAAGACCCTAACCTTCCTGGGAAACACTTGCCGCAAGACTCTTCAGCAGAAAATTCAAATAAATGATGAATGTATTCAGTCATTGGAAAATCCTTAGGAATACTTACAACACTGGCATGACCTAACATGAAACCTTTTGAGGTAAATTCCTGAAAGTCTAAATTAAGGTTATCAATTTCATTAAGAGGAACAACACCACCTAGAGGACCACCAACCTGAAATGCTTTTAAGGGTTCTTTATAACCACCACCAATTTCATTAAATATTTTTTTCATTGGTGTTCCCATATCTATTTCATAAACACCTGGATTATTAAAAAAACTATCTAGACAAACTAATTTTGTCCCTGCAGATTTTTTGTTTCCAATTGATGAGAATTTTTCAGCACCATTAATTAAAATACCCGTTGCTGCTGCTAAAGTTTCAACATTGTTAACTACAGTTGGCTTTTTATAAAGTCCCTCAGTAACTGGAAATGGAGGTCTAACATCTACCTCAGCACGCCTACCTTCAATTGATGCTATCAAAGCTGTTTCTTCACCACAAATATAAGCACCTTGACCAATGCAAATTCCAAGATCAAAAGAAAATTTAGTACCTAAAATATTTTCACCCAACAAGTTTAATTTTTTAAGTTCATTAATACATCCATTAATTGCTTCTATAGATTTTGGATATTCGCCTCTAATATATAATACTCCTTCATCGCTTCCTATTACCAAACCACATATTAACATTCCAAAAATAACTTTTAATGGCTGGTCTTCTAGAAGGTATCTGTCAGAAAATGCACCCGAGTCTCCTTCATCAGCGTTACAAATAACATATTTCTTATCACCTTTTGCTTTACTACAGAAATCCCATTTCATTCCAGCTGGAAAGCCCGCACCACCTCTTCCTGTTAGATTGGAATCTAGTAATGACTTAACAATTTCTTTTTTATCTACCTTTAGGAATTTATTTAATTGTTCCTTAAATTGCTCTGTTGAAGAAAGTTTATCATCCATTAAAAAGCTTGTCGTTGCATAACTTTTTGAAAAAAATTTTTCTTGTTTGATATCTTCTCCTTTTAAAATTTGATCAATTTTTTCAATATCTTTTCCTGCATAGTTTTCACCATCGTAATGGAAAGCATGATTTTCATAGCAGTGTCCCAAACAAAACATTTCACCTACCTTGTCATCTCCAAGTTTTGATTTTAAAGTTTCTTTTAATTTATCTTGAGTACCAGCACACATGCAGGCACTGCCATTACAAACAAAAGCTTTTTTTTTTCTATGTGAAGGTCTTAAAAATTCATAAAAGCTTTCTGCTCCATGTATTGTTGAAACACCCAAGTTATATTCTTTTGCAATTTCTTTAATATCTTTTGGTGAATCATTAAGTACATTTTCAGACATCTTTTTAAATAAATTGTCCTTTAAACCAACTCTTCCAGATAAGTTACTTATATTTTTTGACACCGCAAAATTCCCCTTTTTTTTAATTTACAATAATTTTTTGGTCATTCGTGTAAATGTTAAAACTATCTTCTTTTACGAAACCTATCAAGGTCATGTCAAATTTATTCGCGAGATCTATTGCTAGGCTAGTTGGCGCACCTACACCGATCATTAAGCCAATATTGGTCATTAAAACTTTTTGGACTAATTCGAAATTTAGGCGTCCAGAACAAGTAATAAATTGATTTTCTGGCTGTAGGTAGTTATTAATCAATGAATCACCAATCATTTTATCTAATGCATTATGTCTACCAACATCTTCCCTCAAAGATATAATGCTGCCATCAGATGAGAATAATCCACTAGCATGAATACTACCAGTTTTTGCAAATTCAGACTGGTTTTTTCTTAGAATCGATGGTGAATTGATTATAATTTCTTTTGATAATTTTGGATTTGATAAAGGAGTTTTTTCTTTTTTAATAATTTCTAATGCATCAAGAGAAGATTTACCGCATACACCACAAGATGAGTTTGTTAAAAAATCTTTTTTAATTTTTGAAATATTTACATTTTGAGAGTTATTCAAAGTAACAAGTATTTTATTTTTAATATTATATTGACCCACTTTGTCACCAAAACTTTCTATGTTTTCAATATCATTTAAGTTTTGAATAATTTGTTCGTTAAATAAAAAACCTCTAACTAAATCTTCATCATGACCTGGAGTTCTCATTGTAATTGACAAACTATCTGTTACCCACTTATTTTGATCTTTATATTTTAGTGAAATTTCTAATGGTTCCTCTATAGAAATAAAATCATCAATATTCTCAAATTTATCTTTTTTAAATTTGATGACTTTATATTTTGAGTTCATTAGATCATTTTAGTGGATAATTCTTTTTAAGTAAAAATTTATTAATCAGAATTGCTAGTGAAATAATAATAATACACCCAAAGATGATAGGACTTATTAAGTAATCATACGAAACACTTCCAATAATTACCATAATTGGATTTCCACCTGCAGGTGGATGCACAACATTCAAAAGTATCATTAAAAAGATTCCTACCCCAACAGCTAAAGCTATATTTATATACATTGGTAAAGGAATCATTGCCACAAAAGTAACTCCAACTAGTGCAGTTACCAGATGTCCAAAAAAAACATTTTTTGGTTGGGCAAATGGACTCTCTGGAAAACCAAATAACAAAACCATGGATGATCCAAATGATCCAGCTAAAAATAATCCAAGAGCACTTTTATAAGTCAAGACAGTAAGGACACCTATTGTGAAAGCAGAGAATATTCCTGCTAGTAAAGCTTTTTTAAAAATATCTTTATTAATTTTTATCATTATAATTTTAAAGCCTTTAGTACAGTCCTCATAGGAAGAAGCAAGCATTCTTTTCTTGATATATTTTTTTTATTGAAAAGCTCCTTAAAATTTATCCATTTTTTTTCTAAATTTATTTTTGTATTTTCAAAAATATTTTCGCAAGCGTTTATAAAATCTTTTATTTCTTCCAAGTTCTTATCTTTGATATTTTGTGAAAGTAAACTAACAGAAGCTTGACAATAAACACAAGATTTACATTGATAGCCCATATCTATAATTTTGTTATCTTTAACTATAAGGCTTATTTCCATTTCATCTCCACAAATTGGATTTTTATTTTTTGACTTATGTGTATGTTTATCAAGAACTTTATTGTTCTCAGTATTTGATGCTATTTCTAAAATTCTTAAATCCATATTATCTTTAAAATTAAAATTTAATGTTTTATATTTTAATATGGACTATAACAATATTTTAGCCGTTGTACTAGCTGGAGGAAAGTCACAGAGATTTGGAGAGGATAAATCTCAAGTAAAATTAAATGGAAAAATGCTGATTGATTATATTCTTTCAGAGATAATTGACGAATTTAATGAAACTCTAGTAGTAACTAATAAACCGATTAATTTTATGAAATCTAATAAAATTTTTACCACAAAAGACTTTAAGGAAAACCTGGGCCCCTTAGGTGGTATTTTATCTGCAATGAAATGGATTAAAAAAAATAAAAAAGATTATAATTGGATATCGACATTTCCATCAGATTCTCCTTTTTTTACAAAAAAAGAGCTTAAAATATTCTATGAAAAAATAAAAATTAATAAAAGTAAATTGTTTTTTGTTAAAAGTCATAAAACAATTCATAATATTTTTGGATTATGGTCTGTAGATCTAATTGATCGTTTGGAGAGTGATTTATTGGCAGGTGAGAGAAAAGTAGAGGTTTGGGCTAATTCTATTGGTGTAAATACAATTGATATTCAATATAAAACTATTGATCCTTTTTTTAATATAAATACCAGAGAGGATTTAGAGAAAGCTATAAGTATTAAAAAAAATGATTAGTTATAAGCAATCAATTAAAAAATTGAAAAAATCCAAAATTAAAATTGGAAATGAAATAATTAATAGTATTAATTCTTTATATAGAGTTTCTGCGACAAACATTTTGTCCAAAGTAAATAATCCTGCAGCAGATAATGCAGCATTTGATGGATACGCAATCAATTCAAAGGATACAAAAAAATTAAATAAAAAGAATAGTAAATCTTTTAAAATTATAGGCACAATTGCAGCTGGAAACAAACCTCTTAATAAAAGACTTAAAAAATTTCAAACTGTAGAAATAATGACAGGTGGTATAATTCCCAAAGGGTTAGACAGTATAATTCCAGTTGAACAAATAATTATTCAATCTTCCAAAAATAAAAATAGAAATATCTTAATTAACAGACAGATAAAAAAAAACCAACATGTAAGATTTAAAGGCTCTGATTATAAAAAAAATGATTTATTGATTAAAAAAGGAACTATAATTGAACCTCATCATATATTAGCTTTAAAAACACTTGGTATTAAAAAAATAAAAGTAAAAAAAATTCCAAATATTCTTTTTTTCTCTACTGGAAATGAAATTACTAATAAAGAAAATATACCTAGTTGGAAAGTTAGAAATTCAAACAGTCATTATATACAATCATTGAATAAAAATTTTTTATTTAATTTTAAAAATGGTGGGATTTTAAGAGATAATGATGAGCAAGTTTTTAAAAAAGAAATAAAAAAAACATTTAGCTCAAAAATAGATATTATAATTACATCTGGAGCAGTATCTGCTGGAAAATTTGATTATGTCCCAAAAATTATAAAAAAATTTAAGCTTTCAAGTTATTTTAAAAATGTTGCTATAAGGCCTGGTAAACCATTTTTATTTGCTAAAATTAAAGGAAAAGAAAAAACAATTTTTGGACTTCCTGGAAACCCTATTTCATCAGCTGCTTGTTTTAGATTTTTTGTTTTTCCTTATTTACTTAGTTTATTAGGAATAAAAGAAGAAAAATCTTTTAAAGGAATTTTAAAAAACAATTTTACAAAAAAATTAAATTTTACACGTTTTGTAAAGAGTAAGTTGAATACAACTAAAAATGGTAAAATAGAAGTTGAGATATTGGAGGGTCAAGAGTCTTTTAGAATTCAATCATTTATTAAATCCAATATATGGACCATGCTACCATCAGGAAAATCTAAGTTTAAGAAGGGAGAAACTGTAGATTGTTTTTTTCCCAATCAACCAAACAAAATATTTTAGTATAAATTTATTTTTTGTTGTAGTTCAAACTATTTGCAATTAAACAGTCAATATGATCGAACTTAAAAATGAAAAAATAGCAGTTCCAGTTGTTTTATTTGCAGGAATACTCTGGTCTTTTGGACCTTTAGTTGTAAGGTATATGGATGATCCTCATTTAGTACCATGGCAATACATTTTTGGAAGAGGTTTGACTATTTTTATAATTTTAAATTTATATTTATATTTTGAAGAGGGGCTAAACTTTTATAAAAATTATAAAAAAGTTGGTAAATCAGGTTTAATTGGTGGTTGCGGACTAGGGATAGCGATGATTACTTTTATATACTCAATTACAAATACTAGCGCAGCAATAACTTTATTATGTTTAGCTGCTATGCCTTTCTTTACAGCATTACTTGCTTTTTTATTTTTAAAAGAAAGAATTTCTTTAAACGTTTGGATTTCAATTTTTTTAGCAACTATAGGCATAATTATTATGGCGTTTGGTAATACAGAAAAAAATTCTTTTCTAGGCTTTGTTTTTGGAATTACATCCTCAATTGGATTTTCAGTATTCTCAGTTTCTTTAAGATGGAGAAAAGAAACGCCTAAATTTACAACTGTTGCTGTTGCAGGTTTATTTTGTTTTTTGTTGGCAACTATAATGATATTAACTAAAAACCAGCCTTTTTTTGCTACAAGTTATAATAGTGGAATGTTCTCATTGCATGGAACACTAGTATGCTTAGGTCTTATACTGTATTCACTTGGATCAAAGGCAATTCCAGCTGCAGAGTTAACTCTTTTATCTTTAACTGAAGTAATTGGAGGGATATTCTGGGTATGGCTACCTCTATTTGGAATTAATGAAGTTCCATCTTCGAACACAATAGTTGGAGGATTTTTTCTATTTATATCTTTAATCTATTATAGTCTTATTATGAGATGGAATAAAAGATTTATTGCTTTAAATTAAGCATAGAAATATGGAGAGACCTGATTTTTTCAAACTCAACAACGGTAAAAAAGTAAAATTACCATTTACTGATAAAGAATATAATCAAAGATTAAACAAATTAAGAAAAGTCATGGAGGATGAAAAACTCAACATGATTATCTTAACATCAATGCATAATATTGCTTATTACACCGGTTTTATTTTTTGTTCTTTTGGTAGACCGTATGGATGTGTAATTACTGAAAATAAGATTTCAACTATTTCTGCAAATATTGATGCGAGCCAACCCTGGCGTAGATCTCATTGCGATAATGTAATTTATACTGATTGGAAAAGAGATAATTTTTTAAAAGCTATAGTCTCAATTATTGGTAGAAATGAACCTCCGAAAAATATAGGGATCGAAAATGATCATGTGACTTTAGAAATAAGAGAAAAATTAGGTTCATTATTCTCATTTTCGATGTTCAAAGATATTTCAAAAGAATTAATGAATCTTAGGATGATTAAATCAGATGAAGAGATAGAAATAATTAAAAATGGTGCTCGCATAGCAGATATTGGAGGTGAAGAAATTTTAAAAAATATTAAAGAAGGTAATACTGAGTTAGAAATTGCAATTTCAGGAAGGGATAAAATGGAAAGAGAAATTGCTAAATCATATCCTGACGCAGAATATATGGACACATGGGTTTGGTTTCAATCGGGGATTAATACAGATGGAGCTCATAATCCTAAAACAAATCGAAAATTAGTTAGTGGCGATATTTTATCATTAAATACTTTTCCAATGATATCAGGATATTATACAGCTTTGGAAAGAACTTTGTTTTTAAATCATGTTGATAATGATTCATTAAAAGCGTGGGAAGCAAACGTTAAGGTACATAGAAGGGGATTAGAATTAATTAAACCTGGAGTAAAGTGTTCAGATATTTGTCATGAATTAAATGAATTATTTGCTGAACTTGGTTATTTACAGTACAGAACTTTTGGTTATGGACATTCATTTGGAATGCTTTCTCACTTTTATGGAAGAGAAGCAGGATTAGAACTTAGAGAAGATATAGAAACGGTTCTTGAAGAAAATATGATTATATCAATGGAACCAATGATTTTAATACCAGAGGGAAAACCTGGTGCTGGCGGTTATCGTGAACACGATATTTTAATTATTGGAAAAAATGGTGCAGAAAATATTACTAAGTTTCCATTTGGACCAGATCAAAATATAATCCAAGGATAAAATGAGTAAAAATAATATTATAGTTAATAGTTGGAATGAATGGGATCCACTTAAGCATGTGATAGTTGGTAGAGCAGATGGAACTTGTATTCCTGCACCTGAACCTGCTCTTGACGCAAAAGTTCCAGAAGATTCAGACATGAGAGGTAAATTTGGTCCTAGAATTAAAGATACGGTTGATAAAGCAAATCAGTTATTAGATGATTTTTCTAACATGCTTAAAAGAAGAGGAATTAAAGTTGATAGACCAACCCCATTAAATTTTAACCAAAAAACTTCAACACCTGATTGGGAGTCAGAAACTATGTTTGGTTGTATGCCTCCTAGAGATGTTTTGTTAACAGTAGGAAATGAAATTTTGGAAGCAACAATGAGTTACCGATGCAGATGGTTTGAGTATTTATGTTATCGACCTCTTTTAAAAGAATATTATAATAATGATTCTAATATGAGACACGAATCTGCACCAAAACCAAGACTAACCGACGAGGATTATCGTAAGGATTATTTGTCGGAAAAAATAGGAATTCAAAAAAGACTTAAATGGACTGAGGACAAATTTTTTGTAACAACAGAAGAAGAACCTTTATTTGATGCAGCCGATGTATTGAGATTTGGTAAGGATTTAGTTGTTCAACATGGTTTTACAACAAACTTAAAAGGTATTGACTGGCTTAAACGACATTACAAAGATCACAGAGTACACGCGGTAAATTTTCCAGGGGATCCATATCCAATTCACATTGATGCAACTTTTACCCCTATTAGAGAAGGGTTAATTATAAATAATCCTCAAAGAAGATTACCGAAAGAACAAAGAAAATTATTTGAAAATAATGGATGGGAAATAATTGATGCGGCTCAACCAGCTCACAATGAACCTCCTCCACTTTGCTATTCGTCAGTTTGGCTTTCAATGAATGTTTTAGTACTAGATCCCAAAACAGTTTGTGTTGAAAAAAGTGAAAAATACCAAGCAGAACAACTTGATAAACTTGGAATGGAAGTCATTCCAGTTGAATTAAGAGATGCATATGCTTTTGGGGGAGGACTTCACTGCTGTACTGCAGATGTTTATAGAGAAGGTGAATTAAAAGATTATTTCCCTAAACAATAAAATCTAATGGAATTTTTTAATATTTATTCATAAAATCATATATATTTAATAATTCATTATTTATTGAATTAAATTTTTTTATGAAAATATTTTTTGCATTTATATTTTTTTTTATAACTTATAATTTTGCATTTGCTGAAAGTAAATGGCTTTATAGTTCTGGTAATTATGAGGGCCACAAACATTCAATCCATAAACAGATAAATGAAAATAATATTTCCAATTTAAATATTACATGGAAATTTAATTCAAAAAAAATTAGTGGTCGAAATGTAGTTCAAACAACACCCATTTATGTAGACAACAAAGTAATCATAGCAGATATAAGCGGGGCAATTTATGCTTTAAATCCAAAAAATGGTTTAGAAATATGGAATGTTAAATTAAACCCACCCGCAGCAAGAAGAGGTATCACTGCTATTAGTGGAAAAAATCCTAAAATTTATATTTCAACGAAAAAGTATGTAATTGAATTAGATGCAAGAAATGGAAATATATTAAAAAAATTTAAATCAGGTCTTTCATTATTGCCTCCTATAATTGATGAAAATAAATTGTTTGTAGCAACTCTTAAAAATGGAGTTAAAGCTTTCGATTTAAATAATGGTGAATTGTTATGGGAATTTAGTTTAAAAAAAAATAACGTTAAGCCAAGGATTTGGTCAGGGTTTTCATACGACAAAATAACAAAATCATTATTTATAGTAACTAGTAATCCAGGGGGACTATATGGTGGTGATAGGCTAAAAGAAGATTTATCTATTAGTTTAATTTCTATAAATTCAAATTCAGGAAAAAAAAATTGGCATTTTCAGCATATAAGACACGATTTATGGGATTTCGATTTGGTGGGGAGTCCGATGATTTTTTCAATTTATGAAAACAATAACTCTATCAGAGTTGTTGCAGCTTTAAGCAAAACTGGTGATGTCATTTATTTAAAAGTAAAAGATGGAAGCTTAGTATTTCCCAATGGAATAAAAAAAAATTATCCTTCTCGATCTGATGTTTCAGGTGAACAGACAGCCTCTTTTCAGTATACATTTTCAAAACCTCAACCATTTTCTGGAATAAGTGTTGATTTAGAAAATGATTTTAATCATTTGGATAAAATAAAACATAAAAAGTTATTTAAGATAATTTCAAAAGGAAAATCTGGCTTATATACACCACCCTCATTTAATTATAATCTTATTTTATATGGGCTTCACGGTGGAGCTGAATGGCCAGGTGGTTCTTATATAGAAAAAGATCACTCAATAATCGTTCCTTTTAACAAAGACCCTTGGGTTATAAGGATGGAATATAAAGATTATATATTTCTATTTTTTAAAAAAATATCAAAAGAAATTCTTAAAATAAAATTATCAATAAATAAAATTTACAATAAATTTTTTGACAGTTCAGCAACTAATTTAGTTATGAATTCTAAAAAGAATTCAGAAATTTTAAACCCATGGGATAAATCCAATCCATCAGACTCTATTTCGCAAACTCTTTTTTCGCTAGTTCCTTATGGAGGAGGAAATAATTTTTATAGTATGAATTGTAAATCATGTCACGGTGTTGGTAGAGAAGGTTATTATGAGAATGAAAAACAGGGAGATAAGTATGTTCCATCTTTAGTTGGATTTAATTTAAAAAATAATAATGATAAAAGTTTATTATTTAATTTAATTAAAAAAAATCATAATGATTTAGATATTAAGTTTGAGTACGATGAGAAATATACTATAGAAATGTTAGAAAATTTTGAGAAATATGATAATTTTTTAAATAAATTTAATTTACTTAAGATAAATGGTTTTTGGCAAGCTTTATTAGATGAAAATGGTAATCCTGCAACTACTCCTCCTTGGGGTGGAATAGCTAAAATTAATTTGAAAGATGGAAGTTTAAAATGGAAAATACCTTTTGGTAACAGGCTAGACGAAAATAAAAAAATAATTTCTAAAGGTGATAAAAGTTTTGGTGGAGTTTTAACGACTTCATCTGATATTTTTTTTGCAACTGGTACACCAGACGAAATGGCTCGTGCCTTTTTATCTAAAGATGGTAAATTAATTTGGGAAAGAAAGTTACCTTTTGCCGGTTCAGCACCACCAATGTCATACAATTATAAAGGTTGTCAGTATGTAGTTTTTACTGCTACTGGAGGACAATTTGTAGGTTTTAAAGATAATGGTGATGCAACAGTTGCCTATAAATTAGATGATTGTGAAAATTAAGATTTAATTAGTTGCTTAAATTTTTCAAATCTATGGTATTAAAGTTTTTTATTTATTACGTCGGGTTTTTCTTTAAATGTTCAATATAATTAACAACTTCTTGAAACTTTTCATCTTCTATATCTTTATAAGAGTTTTTAAATTTTTCTTTAACGCATAATGCTACATGTGCATATGGGTTTCTACCTTTAGGATGATTAGGGTGATCTGGTAGTTGTCCTTGTAAATAATCACCAGCTTCCTGTATCATTTTCCACAGTTTACTTGCGTTTTCTTTATTCATATAACCTAAAACTTTGTTTTTTATTTAAGTTTTTTTTAATCAATTAGTAAGAACCTTTTTTTGAAGATCCTTTATAAAAAATATCTTGGAGATTGTCATTCTCTCTTTTTTTTTTTTTTAAATCATTTTTATTTAGTAAAGATTTAGGTCTTTCAATTTTTTCATGATAATTAAATTCATCAATACCTCTTGCTAGCTGAACACTGTTTTTACCTAAAATTTGTTTTACGTTAGTTCCAATATAACTTTGAATTACAAAACCTATTCTTCGATCATCACTTTTATTTAGATCTGAACCATGTACAACTGCTGGATGATGAAGAGACATTTGTCCTGCTTTTAAAATTAATGGGGTAGTTTTTTCAATTGGTACATTTTTGACAGTTTGACCACGTGTTAACAAGTTCCCCTCATTGAACTTTTGATCATGTTCTTTTAGATGATCTTTATGTGATTCTGACCACATTCTCATACATCCATTTTCCTCATTAGAATCTGTTATAGCAACCCAAGCAGTTACCCAGTTATGAGGCTCTAATCCAATATATTTTGCATCTTGATGGTAACTAACAAAACCTTTTTCATTTGGATTTTTAATAAATAGAGTTGTTCCACAGATAAGAATATTTTTGCCAATCAAACTCTGAACTGCATCCAAAATTTTTGGGTTATGTGCAACTTCATCTAGTAAAGGAGAAATTAGGTGTGCATTATATCTACCAGACTTTTCTAATTCTCCAGGCATTTTGTTTTCAATCAATTCAATCTCATTTCTAATTTCATTGGCCTTATCTTTTGAAAAAATATCTATTGGAGAAACAAATCCCTCATCTTCGTACTGTTTGAGTTGATTTGAGGAAAGATAAGTCATATTATCATAAGGTTATATGAGTGTATCTATTTCTTCAATAAATTATTGCCCTGTCAAATCTGTTTCTTTTCAAAGTATAAAAAACTGTGAAATTAAAAAGAATATTGGAATTGTTGGAGATAGGACTTTTGCATTTTCTAAAGGTTTAGATTTAAATCAAGCAAATCTATTTGAAAAAAAACTTGAACAGAGAAGAGGCAAATGGAATAAAATTTTAACTCTTAAAAATACACCTTCATTAAATAAATATAATTTTTTATTTTATGATAACAAATTGACTCTCACTCAAAATAATAATGAAATTTTAGTAATTGATACTAACAAGACAAATGAATATGAGTTAATTTCTAATAAAATTATAGAATTAGAAAATACTATTCAAAAACCAATATTTTTAATGAAAAATAAAGATATTCCTTTTTTTGACACATCAATATCTAATAAAAATGTATTAACCCACTCAATTTCGCTTGTTAATAATAAAAGTATAAAAGATTTTGAAAGTAAAACTAATCAGACAATTGAGCCTCAAAGATTTAGAGGAAATATATATTTTGATGGAATTGAGGCATGGGAAGAGAGAAATTGGATTGGAAAAATAATAAAAATAAATGATATTTCATTTAAGGTTGAAAACAATATTCCAAGATGTGTGGCGATAAATTTAAAACCAAATACAGATGATAATAATTTGAATCTTCTTCAATTACTCAAAAAAACCTATAATCATTTTGATATGGGAATTTATTTAACAGCACTATATGATGGAAAAATTAATATCGGTGACACGATATCAACTCTAGATTGAAATTTTTCAACTATACTTTTTTATCCATTTTTGATTTAATTATTCTTTAATTAAAAAATATGGGAGAAATAATGAGTAAAATATTTAAATCATTAACAGTTTTACTTGTGCTTCTTTTTTCAATCTCTTCTGTAAATGCAAAGACACTTACAGAAAGACTTGCAGATGGACACAAATTAAGACTTGGTTTTGGAACAGCAGTACCGTGGGCTTATGCTGGAGATAAAGGTGAAGCTTTAGGATTTGTTAATATGATAGCATTAACAGTTCTTGAAGAAATGGGTGTTACTGAACATGAAACAAAAGTTTTTGAATGGTCAGGGTTAATTCCAGGATTAAATGCTGATCGTGCTGATATGATCACTGGTGGAATGTATATTCTTAAAAGTAGATGTGCAAACATGGACTTCTCGGATCCAATCGGAGTATTTGGAGATGCTATGCTAGTTCCGAAAGGAAATCCAAAAAATATAAATAATTACGCTGATGTCATTTCAACTGGTGCAAAATTAGTAACTGGAACTGGTTTCAATACAGTTGAAGCTGCTAAAAAGTATGGTGTGCCAGATAGTCAAATGCTTTTAGTTGAAGGTGAAGTTGGAATTCTAGCAGCAATGAAAGCTGGTAGAGCCGATGTGGCAGTTCAAACATTTTTTGGTGCTAAAGAACATGAAGAAAAAACTAATGGTAAATTTGAAGTAACTGATCCTAAATTAATGCCTAAAGAAACTTTAAACGTAGTTGGTATCGGATTTAGAAAAAGTGATGATAAATTTAGAGAAGCTTTTAATGTAGCTCTAGCTAAAGTGATGGCTAATCCAGAAAAAATGTTAAAAAGAGCTGGAGAGTATGGCTATGACAAGGCTCAATTACCACCACCAGATATGAGTACTGAGTGGGCGTGTTCAACTAAATAATATTATTAAATAGAATTATTATCAGGCGACTTTATTAGTCGCCTGGTTTTTTTTATAAGGATTAAAGTGGGTTATATAGAGTTTTTATCTGAACATGGTGTTACATTACTTTTGGGTACTGTTACGACACTCAAAGTTTTAATTTGTTCTATAATTTTATATGTTATCATTTCAATGATTTTTGGATTAATGAGACTTTCTAAAAATCCAATTATACAAGGTGCAGCTACTTGCTATATAGAATTTTTTAGGGGAACATCTTTGTTAGTTCAATTATTTTGGGTTTATTATGTACTTCCATTTTTTGGGGTATCATTAGAGGCTTTCACTGCAGGTGTAGTGGCTTTAGGATTAAACTTTGGCGCGTATGGTGCTGAAATAGTAAGAGGAGGAATTTTAGCTGTACCTAAAGGACAATGGGAAGCAGCTTTTGCATTGAATTTTAGTCCATCAAAAAGAATGAAAAATATAATTATCCCTCAGATATTTCCAATTATTTTACCTCCTGCAGCAAATTTAACTGTAGAGCTTTTAAAGGCTACAGCTCTAGTTGCGCTAGTAACTGTGGTTGATTTAACTTTTGAAGCAAGACAAATTAATTCAATTACATGGTTATCAGTCCAATGTTTTGGAACAGCATTATTAATTTATTATTTTATTGCAAGGTTGGCTTTGGTACCTTTTTTAAGATGGCTTGAAGTGTTAGCTGCAAGAAAAGTTGGAAAGGCAGGAGTCTAGCTTATGGATATGGGATGGAGATGGGATTTTGCTTACGAAATTTTACCCCAGATGTTAATAGCAACTTTTAATACTATTATTGCTGCAGGTGTTGGATATGCTATTGCATTAGTTGTTGGCTTATTTTTTTTATTAGGTCAAAGAACTCCATCAAAAATAATCAATGCTATTAACAGGGAAATAGTTGAATTTGTAAGATCTACCCCACTTTTAATACAATTATTTTTTGTTTATTTTGTATTACCTCAATTTGGTATAACTTTATCAGCTTGGGTTTGTGGCATGATAACTATAGGGTTACACTTTGGAACTTATCTTTCTGAAGTTTATAGAGGAGCTTTAGAAGGAGTGCCAAAAGCGCAATGGGAGGCTTGTAGAGCTTTAAATTTTTCAACAGTTTATACTTATAGAAGAATTGTTTTACCCCAAGCTTTTCCAATAGCAATTCCAGGTATGGGAAACTATTTAGTAGGTATCTTCAAGGATACCCCTTTATTGTCTACCATTGGAGTTGCAGAATTATTTCATGCGGCAACTGCAGTAGGTGGTTATAATTATAGATATTTAGAACCATACACAATGGTGGGTGTAATATTTTTAATTCTTTCAGTTCCTGCAGCAATGGGTATAAGAAAATTAGAAAAAAAAGTTAATATGGCACAAGGAAAGATCAAACAACAATGATTACACAAAATGAAAATGAAATTATAGTTAAATTCTCTGAGGTTACTAAAAAGTATGGTGATTTAGTAGTTTTAGATAAATTAAATTTAGATATAAAAAAAAATGAAATGGTTTCAATTATTGGTCCTTCTGGGTCCGGCAAAACAACTGTTCTTAGAGTGCTAATGACTTTAGAAAAAATTAATCATGGAATTATTCATTTAGATGGAGAACCATTAACTCATATGGAAGAAAATGGTAAACTAACTGAAGCTAATGAAAATTATTTAAGAGCCAGACGTTCAAAAATAGGAATGGTTTTTCAACAATTTAATTTATTTCCACATATGACTGCTCTACAAAACTGTATAGAAGCACCTATAGAAGTTCTTGGAATGAAAAAAGGAGAGGCAGAAGAAAGAGCTTTAGAATTATTAGAACTAGTCGGTTTGACAGATAAAAAAGATGAACATCCCTCAAGATTATCAGGTGGACAACAACAAAGAGTAGCAATTGCAAGAGCACTAGCTATGAGGCCAAGAGTCATGTTATTGGATGAAATTACTTCGGCTCTTGACCCGGAAGTTGTTGGAGAAGTTTTAAATGTTATTAGATCTTTAAATAAAGAACATAATTTAACAATGATAATGGTTACACACCAAATGGGTTTTGCAAAAGAAATATCAGACAGAGTTTGTTTTTTTAATGAAGGTAAAATTTTTGAACAAGGTCCACCAGAGCAATTATTTGAGAATCCACAAAATGATAGAACGAAGCAATTTTTAAGAGCAGTTCTTGATGCTAATTAGTTTTCAGTTGTTTTGTCTACGTCAAATTTTTCCAATCCTAAGCTAGGATTTTTTGACTCGTTATTTATATTTTCAAATTTGTTTTTCTTTTCCATTTCCTGTTCTATTAACCTTTGTTCTCTACGAATTTCTTCCTGTTCTTTAAGTTTT
>CACKZI010000013.1 GCA_902604605.1 uncultured Pelagibacteraceae bacterium
TTCTCTTTTTATTTTATTAATCTTAACAATTTTATTTATTGTTTTTATGGAGAGAGCTTTAAGAAAAATATTAATAAATTATCCTAAAAGACAAATGGGAAATAAAATGTATGGAGGTGAGTCCTCTCATCTACCTTTAAAGATTAATCAAGCTGGAGTAATTCCTGCTATATTTGCATCAGCATTATTACTTTTACCTGTTACATTTTCAAATTTTAATTTTTCAGATAATGAAACATTTTTAAATTTAAGCTCCTTTTTTACTCAAGGTCAACCGCTGTACATGTTATTGTATGCTTCTGGAATAATATTTTTCACTTTTTTTTATACATCAATAACTTTTAATCCAACAGAAACAGCGGATAATCTTAGAAAATACGGTGGGTTTGTACCAGGAATAAGACCTGGTGAAAGCACAGCATTATATATTGAAAATATTTTAACAAAACTTACTACAATTGGAGCTTTGTATTTAACATTAGTTTGTTTAATGCCAGAATTTCTTATTGCAAATTATCCAATACCTTTTTATTTAGGTGGTACTTCAATATTAATTGTCGTAGTTGTTGCAATTGATACAGTTACTCAAATACAAACAAGATTAATGAGTTCACAATATGAGCAACTTATTAAAAAAACAAAATTTGGTAGATAGTAAGTGAATATTATTTTATTTGGACCACCAGGTGCAGGTAAAGGAACGCAAGCTCAACTTATTGTAAAGAAACATAATTATTTTCAATTATCAACAGGAGACTTACTTAGAAGTGAGGTTAAGAAAAACACTGAATTGGGAAATAAAATAGAAAAAATAATTTCTAAAGGAAATTTTGTTTCTGATGAAATTGTTAATAAGTTAATAAAACAAACGGTTGGAAGTTTAAGATTTAGAGACAGAATTATTTTTGATGGATTTCCTAGATCAATTGATCAATCAAAACACTTAGACGTTATTTTGAAAGAATTTAGTCAGAAAATAGATATTGTAATATCTTTAGTTGTACCACGAGAAATTATTGAAAAAAGGATAATTGGACGAATTACTTGTGATAAATGTAATTTAACTTTAAATGAATACTTTAATAAAGAGGAAATTAAACTTCATCCTTGTGGTGAAGATAATTTTGTAAAACGTAAGGATGATAATTTATCTATAGTTATTTCTAGATACGATATCTACCAAAAAACCACAAAACCTGTACTTGATTTTCTGTCAAAAAATTCAAACTTTCATGAAATCGATGGTACCTTAGAAATTGAAGAAATAAGCGCTAAAATAGACACTTTTCTAAATGTTTAAGACATTGACTTTAAAAGAACTTCTTATATAAAAGGCTAAATTTTATCTCATAAATTATGGCTCGTATAGCAGGTATTAATATCCCACAAAATAAATTAGTCCATATAGGGCTTACTTACATTTATGGTATTGGGGACAGGTTTTCAAAGCAGATTTGTACTTCTTTAGAAATACCGAAACAAAAAAGAGTAAATGAATTAACTGATGATGAAATTTTGAAAATTAGAGAATATATAGATCAAAATTTTAAGGTAGAAGGTGATTTAAGAAGAGATTATTCACTAAGTATAAAAAGATTGATAGATTTAGCTTGTTATAGAGGTTCGAGACACAGAAAAAAACTACCAGTAAGAGGTCAAAGAACTAGATGCAATGCTAGAACAAGAAAAGGAAAAGCAATAGCAATTGCTGGAAAAAAATTAACACCTCTTAAAAAATAATTATGGCAAAAATAGAAGAAAAAGACCAAAAAGTTGAAAAAAGTTCAAAAAAAAACATTGTTAAAAGTTCTTACTCAAAAAAGAAAAAAACTAAAAAAAATATTTTGAATGGTATAGCTTACGTTCAATCTACATTTAATAATACAATAATTTCTATTGCAGATACTAATGGAAATGTTGTCTCATGGGCTTCTGCTGGACAAAAAGGTTTTAAAGGTTCAAGAAAATCAACTCCATATGCAGCTCAAATTGCTGCTGATTCAGCTGCAGCTAAAGCGTTAGAGTATGGAATGAAAACTTTATCAGTGGAAGTTAAAGGACCAGGATCTGGTAGAGAAACAGCTTTACGAGCATTACAGGCTAGAGGTTTTAAAATTCTATCTATAAAAGATACAACTCCAATGCCTCATAATGGAACTAGACCACCTAAAAAAAGGAGAGTTTAATGGAAACACAAAATGTTAATATTAAAAATTGGAAATCATTAATTAAACCAGCAAAGTTAGATGTAAAAATTAGTGAAGACTTGTCTAAAGCAACAATTGTTGCTGAACCATTAGAAAAAGGTTATGGATTAACGCTTGGAAATTCTTTGAGAAGAATTCTCCTTTCCTCTATAAGAGGAGCAGCTGTTACTTCAATCCAAATTGATGGTGTATTACATGAATTTACATCTATAAAAGGTGTAAGAGAAGATGTAACTGATATAGTTTTAAATGTTAAATCTTTAGCACTAAAGTGTAATTCAGAAGGTGCAAAAAAATTGGTACTTGATGCCAAAGGCCCAGGAGAAATTAAAGCATCGAACATAACTTCAGTAGCTGATATTGAAATTCTAAATCCTGATTTAGTAATTTGTAATCTAGATGAAAATACTAATTTTCATATGGAAATGAATGTTAATACAGGAAAAGGTTATGTTCCAGCTGACCTTAATAAACCAGAAGAACCACCATTGGGATTAATTGCAATTGATTCACTTTACAGTCCTGTTAAAAAAGTTTCATACTCTGTAAGTACAGCAAGAGAAGGTAAGGCTCTGGATTATGATAAATTAACAATGGAAGTTGAAACAAATGGCTCAATATCTGCTGAAGATGCCGTAGCATATTCTGCGAGAATATTTCAAGATCAATTAAAAATGTTTGTAAATTTTGATGAGCCGGTAGAAGTTCCAACTAAAGAGGTTTCAACCGAACCTGAATTTAACAAAAATTTATTAAGAAAAGTTGACGAGTTAGAACTTTCTGTAAGATCAATGAATTGTTTAAAGAATGATAATATTATTTATATTGGAGATTTAGTTCAAAAATCTGAAGGTGAAATGTTAAGAACTCCAAATTTTGGTAGAAAATCTCTAAATGAAATTAAAGAAGTTTTAACAGGTATGTCTTTATATTTAGGTATGGAAATTCCAAATTGGCCACCAGATAATATTGCTGAGATGTCTAAAAAATTAGAGGAAGCTATATAATGCGACACGGAATGGCAAATAAGAAGTTAAATAGAACTTCAGAACATAGAAAAGCTCTATTGAAGAATATGCTTAATTCATTAATTAAATATGAACAGATTAAAACTACCTTGCCAAAGGCTAAATTCTTAAAACCTCAAGCAGATAAAATAATCACTTTAGGTAAGAAGGATACTTTAAACAACACCAAAATACTTGTTTCTCAATTACAAGATACAAAATCAGCTAATAAAGTAAAAAAAACTTTATCAAAAAGATATGAAAAAAGATCAGGTGGTTACACAAGAATAATTAAAGCTGGATTTAGATATGGTGATAATGCACCAATGGCAATAATTGAATTTGTAGATAGAGATGTTGAAGCTAAAAGAGTTGATAAAAAGAAAAAAGATTCAACTAAAGAAACAGATAAAAAAGAAGAAAAAAAAGTAGCTACAGCCTAAAATTACAGATTAAATAATCATGATTAAAAGTTATATCGTTGACTCAACGTATAATAATATGCGTTTAGATAGATGGTTAAGAAATAAAGTTGGGAATATACCTCAAAGTTTAATAGAGAAATATTTGAGATCAGGAAAAATCAAAATTAATAAAAAAAAAGTTAAAAGTTCATTTAAAGTTAAAACAAATGATACAATTAATATTTTTAATTTAAATTTTAAAGAGAATATTATTCAAAAAAAGAAAGTATTTAAACCATCAAATGAAATAATTAGATCAAATGAAGATTTAATAATAGATGATAATGAAAATTTTATAGTCTTAAATAAAAGTGCAGGTATCTCGGTGCAAGGAGGAACAAAATCAAAAAAAAATTTAGTTGATATATTTGCAAAAAGTAAAATTTTTCAAGGAACCAAACCTTTTTCAGTTCACAGATTAGACAAAGATACTTCTGGAGTTTTTATCATGGCAAAAAATAGAGAAACAGCTCAATTGTTAACTTCTTTATTTAGATTAAGAAAAGTTTACAAAACATATTTGGCTGTATGCAATGGTGAACTTGAAAAAAATTCTGGTGAATGGATAGATGAATTAGTTAGATATGATAATGGAAAAAAGATTATAGAAAAAGCTAAAACTATTTTTAAAGTTATAGATAAAAATTCTAATTCAAGTTTAGTTGAAATGAAACCTATTACAGGAAGAAAACACCAGTTACGAAAACAATTATTTAATATTGGACATTCTATCTATGGAGATAAAAAATACAGGTCTTCCATATCAACAAAAGGTATAAATAAAGAACTCATGCTTCACTCATATCAAATTAGATTTATGATTAATAACAAAAAATATACTTATAAAGCTTTACTTCCTGATTATTTTCAAAATTTGTTAAAAATAAAAAGACTCAATTTTTCAAATTTGTAATAAAATTTTCAATTAATCTATTTTCTATACCTTTATAATTTTGATCCTTTATACTTTTTAAATTAGTAACTCCTTTATCTCTAATACCACACGGTATTATTGCATTATATTTTTCTAAATTATTATTTATATTTATTGAAAATCCATGATAAGCAACCCATTTACTAACCCTAACTCCAATTGCAGCAATTTTCTTAATTTTGGAATTATCATTATACCAAATTCCAATATTATCTTTATCTGGAAATGAATCTATTTGATAATATTTTAGTGTCTTAATAATTGACTTTTCAATAATTGATATAAATCTCCTGATATCTTTTTTGTCTTTTTTCAAATCTATCACAAAATAACAAATTAATTGTCCTGGTCCATGATAGGTGATTTTACCACCTCTATTAGTTTTTACAATTTTAATTGATTTATCTATTATTTCATTTTCTTTATAAGTTGTTCCTGCTGTATAGATATCTTCGTGTTCTAAAACCCAAATTAAATTATTAGATTTATTTTGATCTATTTCTAATAGCCTTTTTTCCATAAATTTAATGGCATCTTCATATTTTACTGGTTTTTGTGACTTTTTAATTTCTATGTTCATTTATAAATTGTATTCTTTTTATTATGTATTAAAAGATCCGTCAGAATAATAGGTAAATTTATGGCTTTAATTAAAAAAATCAAAGATAAAAAAGTCAATTTTGAATTCAATAAAGAATATATAAAAGTTGTTACTGATAAAATCTCTAATAACGATGCTCAATTTATTACTAATTCTTTTAAAGAAATGCATCCAGCTGATGCAGCGGATATTATTGAACACCTTAGTCAAAATGATAGGGAAAATCTAATTAAACTTAATAATTTTAAGATTGATCCCGAAGTATTTGTTGAGCTTAATGAATCAGTACAATCTGAAATTATTAAATATTTATCATCTGATGCAATTGTAAGGATATTAAAGAATCTTGAATCTGATGATGCAATAGCTATTTTAGAAAATGTTGAAGAAAAAGATAAAAATTCAATTCTAAGTTTATTACCTCCAAAAGATCGCTTTGCTCTTTTAGAAGGTCTTAGCTATCCAGAAGAAAGTGCTGCTAGAATTATGCAGAGAGAATTTACAGCTATTCCTAGTAATTGGTCAGTAGGTCAAACGATTGACTATTTAAGAGAAAACAAAGATTTACCTGAACAATTTTTAGAAATTTATATTGTCGACGAAAATTTTAAACCAATCGGAGCAGTTCCTTCCTCTAAAGTTTTAAGAACACCTAGAGAAAGCAAAATGTCTTCAATAATGGATGACTCAATTTTTTTAATTCCTGTTGATATGGATAGAGAGGAAGTAGGACACTCTTTTGAAAACTATAATTTAAATTCAGCTTGTGTAGTTGACAAAAATAACAAATTAGTAGGTATGATTACATCTGATGACGTACTTACAGTTTTGAAGGAAGAAGCTGAAGAAGATGCTTTAAGACTTGCTGGTGTTGGTGATGAGGAGATTACAGATGGGGTAATAACAAAAACCAAAAGAAGATTTAATTGGTTGCTATTAAATTTATTCACAGCTTTTCTTGCAACATATTGTATTAGTTTATTTGGAGCAACTATTGAACAGATGGTTGTTTTAGCTTTTTTAATGCCAATTGTTGCATCTATGGGGGGAAATGCTGGAATGCAAACTTTAGCTGTGACCGTCAGAACACTTGCAACTAATGATTTAACAAAAAATAATTTTAATCAAAATATATTTAAAGAATTTAATATTGGTATTTTAAATGGAATTATTTTTGCGGTAATAAGTTCTTTTATTGTACAAATTTGGTTTCAAGATTATCAACTTTCACTTATAATTTCAATTTCAATGATTTTGACAATGGTTGTTGCTGGATTATTTGGAATAGTGGTGCCTGTAACATTAAAAAAAATGAATATTGATCCTGCTATAGCATCTAGTGTTTTTGTGACTACAATTACAGATGTAATTGGTTTTGTATCTTTCTTAGGAGTGGGTGCTTATTTTTTGTAAAAGTTAAAAATTATCTATTAATCTAATATTCTTTAAATAATATCCTACAAAAATTTTAGAGTTTTTAATTTTATTAGTAAGTTGTAAATTTTTTTTATTTCGTATCTCAAGATACTCTATATCGACATCATATAATTTTTCTAATTCATTCTTTTTTATTAAAATTAATTTTTTTGTAATCTTTTTTTTAAATAGTCTTTTTTTGAAAGAAATTAAGTCTCTAGATATCTTACTTGCTTCAATTAAGCTTTTTTTGTCTAGAAGTAAATTTCTTGAGGATAAAGCTAACTTATTTTTATCTCTGATTGTTTTACATATTATGACTTTTGATCTAAAATTATTTTCAATATATCTTTTTACTAAGAATATTTGTTGAAAATCTTTTTCTCCCATGAAAATTTTTGATGGTTTTACTATATTTGTTAAACGTGTCATTACATCAATAACTCCCTCAAAATGGCCTTTTCTATACTTGGCACATAGTATTTTGTCCTTTTTTGATAGGTGGATCTTAATTTTGTTTTTTGTTTTATAGATTTGTTTTTTATTTGGTACGTAGACGAAGTTTACTTTTAATTTTTTAAGGATTTTTAAATCTTTTTTTATATTTCTCGGATATTTTTTGTAATCATCTTTATTATTAAATTGAGTTGGATTAACAAATATACTTACAATAGTTTTGCTACAGTAAATTAAAGATTTTTTAACTAAAGAAATATGACCTTTGTGAAGACTTCCCATGGTAGGCACAAAACCTACATTAGAACTGCCTAATAGTGCCTCATTTAAATCATTATTTCTTAATAAAATTTTCATTTGTATAAAGTATTTTAATAAGTAAAACATTTAAATGATTAAACAAGCAATTATTCCACTTGCTGGATTAGGTACTCGTTTATTACCTTTGACCAGTGTTTTTGCTAAAGAACTTCTACCAATTAATGGCAAACCTGGAATTGAATACATATTAGATGAATGTATTGAGGCTGGTATTAAAGAGGTAATTTTTATCATTTCAAAAAAAAAAGAAATGATTAAAAATTATTTTTATAATGATATTTTTTATAAAAAGATAATAAAGAAAAAAAAAGATCAAAGAATTATTAAAGAGTATAAAAAAATTTTGAAATATAAAAAAATGATAAAATTTGTATATCAAAATAAACCTCTTGGTACTGGTGATGCAGTTTTAAAAACAAAAAAATTTATAAAAGATAAATTTTTTTTAATGTTGCTTCCAGATGATTTAATCATTAAAAAAAACTGCTCTAAATCTATGATCAGTATTCATAAACGTTATAAATCTTCTGTTATAGCCAGTATGAATGTAAATAGAAAAACTGTTTCAAGATGGGGAATTTTTAAATTAAATAAGAAGCTTGATAAAAGAAATTATTTGATAAATGATGTAATTGAAAAACCATCAGTTATTGTAGCACCATCAAACAAAGCGGTGATAGGAAGGTATATTTTACCAAAGAAAATATTTTCAAAATTATCCAAGCAAAAACCAGGTAAAGGTGGAGAAATTCATATCACTGATGCTATTCAGTCATTAATTTACGAAAATCATAAATTTATAGCACATACTTTTTCAGGAAAATATTTAGATTGTGGAAGTATGAATGGTTATATTAAATCAACATTAGAGATTGCTAAATCATGAAATTATGCATGATAGGAACTGGCTATGTAGGTTTGGTAAGTGGTGTATGTTTTGCTGATTTAGGTAATGATGTGATTTGCGTAGATAAAGATATTAGTAAAATAAATTTACTTAAAAAAGGTAAAGTTCCAATATATGAACCTGGTCTATCAGAATTAGTAATTAAAAATTACAAGAACAAAAGATTAAGTTTTTCTTCAGATTTAAAAAAATCAATTATAGAATCAGATATTATTTTTATTTGCGTTGGTACTCCAACTAAAAAAGGAGGAAGTTCTGCTGATTTAAGACAGATTTATAAAGTTTCTAAAGAAATAAGTTCTTCGATCAATAAATTCAAAATTATCATAACAAAATCAACTGTCCCTGTAACTACGGGAGATGAAATTGAAAAAATTCTGTCAAAAAAAAATAAAAAAAAAAAATTTTCAGTAGTTTCTAATCCTGAATTTTTGAGAGAAGGGGAAGCTATAAGAGATTTTATTTATCCAGATAGAGTAGTAATAGGAACTAATGACAAAAAAACTGGTAAAATTTTGAAGAGTCTATACAGCCCACTGATTTCAAAAGGAGCCTCATATTTACAAACTTCTAGAAGAGCAGCTGAATTAATCAAATATGCTTCGAATGCATTTTTAGCTACTAAGATTACTTTTATAAATGAAATAGCCAATTTGTGTGAAAAAACTGGCATAAATGTTGAGGATATTTCAATTGGAATGGGGCTAGACAAAAGAATAGGAAGTCGATTTCTTAGAGCAGGTCCTGCCTATGGTGGATCTTGTTTCCCAAAAGATACTAAAGCTATTATTTCAACTGCTGATAAATTTAAAACTAATCTATCAGTAATAAAATCTGTAATTAAATCAAATGAAAATAGATCTAAAATTTTACTTGATAGAATTTACCAAATCTTAAATAAAAAAATAAAAAATAAAAAAATTGCTTTTTTAGGAGTTACATTTAAAGCAAATACAGATGATATGAGAGATTCTTCAAGTCTAAAGATGATACCTTGGTTATCAAAAAAAGGGGCAATAATTACATATTTTGATCCAACTGGTTATAAAGATGAGTTTTCTAGTTTAAAAAATGTTACTAACAAAACAACAATTAAAGAAGCTGTTCAAGGATCAAATCTTGTTGTCATTCATACTGAATGGAATGATTTTAAATCAATAAATTTTAAAAGTTTAGTAAATGGTAAAAAATTTATTATATTTGATATGAGGAACATATATTCATCATCAAAAATTAAAGATCAAGGATTTAAATATTATAGTGTTGGAAAATAAAATTTAATTTAACTCAAAAATTGCATCCACTTCAACTGAAACACCTAATGGTAAGCTGTTAGTGCTTACAGCAGCTCTAGCATGCATGCCAGAGTCTCCAAACACTGCAGCTATTAAGTCTGATGCACCATTAATAACTTTTGGTTGATCTGTAAATTCATTAGTAGAGTTAACAAATCCAGTCAATTTAATACATGATCTAACTTTTGATAAATCATTATCACAAGCTTTTTTAACTTGAGCGATAATACTTAATGCACATCTCTTAGCAGCATTATAACCAGACTCAGTATCTAAATCTTTACCAACTTTTCCTTTAATTAATTGTCCATTTTCATCGATAGAAATTTGTCCTGATACAAATAACATTTTTCCTGAAATTTTTGTTGCAACATAATTTCCAACAGGTGGTTTTGCCTCTGGAAGTTTTATTTTAAGATCTCTAATTTTATCTTCATAACTCATTTTGATTTCCTTTTTTTTGTTTTTTTAGTTTTATCGTATTCTTTCCTTTTCTCAATCAATATTAAGGCCTCTTCCATTGTTAGTTCTGTAGGATCTTTTTCCTCAGGTATAGTCGCATTTAGAGATTTGTACTTGATATAAGGTCCGTATTGTCCCTTCATAACTCTTACTGGTTTTTTATCCTCAGGATGTTCTCCCAAATCTTTTATCATCGACGAAGACATTCTGCCTGGTTTAGCTTCTGCTATTAACGTGATAGCTCTATTTAAACCTATAGAAAATATGTCTTCTACATTTTCTATTCTTGCAGATTTATTTTCACATTTTAGATAAGGACCAAACCTACCTGTATTTAATGTAATTTCTTTTTGATTATCAGGATTAATTCCTAAAGATTTAGGCAATGAACACAGAAATTGAGCTTTTTCTAAATCAATATTTTTTAATTCAAGGCCTTTGGGTATTGAAACATTTTTAAGTAATTCATTAACGTCTGATTTAGATTTTTTAGTTTTTTTCTTTTTCTTAGAAGATATTTCATTTTCTATATCAGTAGGGATTTTCTCATATTGAAGGTAAGGGCCAAACCTTCCATTTTTTAAATATATATCGTTTCCATTTTTATGTTTTCCAATTAACTTAGGTTCTGATAATTGTGCTTGTGCTGCTGCTTTTGCCTTGGATAATGGCCGTGTAAACTTGCATTCAGGGTAATTTGAACATCCTATAAAAGCACCACCCCTGAAACTATTTTTTAAACTTAGTGTTCCAGAATTACATAATTGGCACTTTCTAACTACATTTCCATCATTATCCTTATCAAAAATAAGATCACCCAAACTGTCGTTAAGTAAATCTAAGACCTCTCTTGTTCTTTTCTCTTTTACCTCTAAAATATTGTTGTTAAAATCTTTCCAAAAAAGTTCTAAAACTTTAATCCAACTTTCTTTTCCAGTGGTTATTTCATCAAGCTGATCCTCTAGTCCTGCTGTAAAATTATAATCTACATATTTTGAAAATAATTTTTCTAAAAAGGCTGAAATTAATTTACCTCTGTCAGTGGGAAAAAATCTTTTATTTAGAATTTCTGCATACCCTCTATTTGCAATAGTAGAAATGATGCTTGCATAAGTAGATGGTCTTCCAATGCCTAATTCCTCTAGTTTTTTAACTAAACTAGCCTCAGAGTATCTTGGCGGTGGTTGTGTATAATGTTGTTCATCCAGTAATGCCTCGATATTAATGGGACCTTTAGATACATCTGGTAAAATACTTTCATTATCATCCTTGCTATGATTGTTATATACATTTAAAAATCCATCAAACTTAAGGACTGACCCGCTAGCTTTACAAATTGTATCATTATTATCTGAAGTTATAGTAATAGTGTTTCTATCAAACTTAGCTGACTCCATTTGAGAAGATAAAGCTCGACTCCAAATAAGGTCATATAGTTTATTTTGATCTGTACTTAAATACTTTTTAACACTTTGAGGTGTTCTGATAATATCTGTAGGCCTGATTGCTTCGTGAGCCTCTTGAGCATTTTTAGCCTTCTTACCAGAATAATTTAAAGGTTCTTTAGGTAAATATTCATTACCAATTTCTTTTTGAATATATTCCCTGAAAGCTAATACGGCATCCTTGGATAAATTAGTTCCATCAGTTCTCATATAAGTAATCAAACCAATTGTTTCACCTTCTATTTCTATACCTTGATAAAGTTTTTGTGCAATTTGCATTGTTCTGGATGCACCAAAACCTAATCTACTTGATGCAGTTTGCTGAAGAGTAGATGTAGTGAATGGTCCAGATGGATTTCTATTAACAATTTTACTTGAAATGTCTGTAATATTAAATTTTTTTTTATTTATACTTGCTATAGCTTTGTTTATTTCATCTTTATTTCTAAATGAAAATTTTTCAATTTTATTACTATCTAACTGACTGATACTTGCAGTAATTTTTTGATTATTTTGATCAGTAAAGTTTATACTTAAAGTCCAAAACTCCTCTGGTTTAAATGACTCAATTTCATGTTCTCTTTCAGTAATTAATTTTAAAGCAACAGATTGAACTCTTCCTGCAGATTTTGACCCTGGTAGTTTTGTCCAAAGTATTGGTGAAATATTAAAACCAACTAAGTAATCTAAAGCTCTTCTAGCCATATAAGCATCAACTAGATGAGGCTCAATTTGTCTTGGATTCTCAATTCCTTGTATGACAGCTTTTTTGGTTATCTCATTAAATACAACTCTTTCAATTTCTTTATCTTTTAATAGTTTTTTTTCATTTAAATACTCTTTCACATGCCAAGCGATAGCTTCACCTTCACGATCAGGGTCAGTAGCTAATATAATTTTAGATGAGTCTTTTGCTGCATCAGTAATTTCTTTTAGATATTTTTTTGAAAAACTATCAACTTCCCACTCCATCTTAAAATCCTGATCTGGATCAACAGACCCATTTTTGGAAGGTAAGTCTCTTATGTGACCATAACTAGCTAAAACTTTATAGTCATCACCTAAGTATTTATTAATAGTTTTAGCTTTAGCAGGACTTTCAACAATGACCAAATTCATAATCTACAAACTACTCAAAAGACTTAGATAGTCAATTTAATAAATTTTTGTCTTAGTTTCTTCTTTATTTTTCAATCTTTTAATATTTTCTCTATGGGTAAAAAATATCAATACAAACATGATTGTAAAAAATATTGCCTGATCAAATTGAGTTAAAAATAATAAGTATATTGGTATAGAGGCTGCTCCAATTAAAGATGAAAGAGAGGAAAATTTTGAAATAAAAAATGTTATAAACCAAAATATAATGAAAATGATTCCAAAATAAAAATTAATAGCAAATAAAATTCCAAGATATGTAGCAACACCTTTACCACCCTTAAACTTTAGCCAAATTGGAAACACGTGACCTAAGAAAGCACATAAAGAGGCAATGTATAAAAGATCTTGATAAAAAATTTTTACATAAATTACTGGGACAATTGCTTTTAAAATGTCTAAGATTAATGTTGAATAACCAAGAGCTTTGTTACCAGTTCTTAAAGCATTAGTTGCTCCAATGTTCCCTGAGCCTATTTCTCTTATATCTTTTTTTAAAAATATTTTTGTAAGTATGAATCCAAATGGTATTGAGCCCATAAGGTAGGAAATTATACCTATCAAAAAAATATCCATCCTATAGCTTAAATAATTCTTTTCCTTTTACAAAGGTATTTGTAACTTTTCCTTGAAGTTTTTTATCCTCAATTGAGGTATTTTTTGATTTAGAGATTAATTTGTCTTTTTTTACAATCCATGGTTTATCAATATCAACTATACATAGGTCAGCATCATTCCCTATTGAAAGATTGCCTTTATCAATTTTAAGTATTTTTGCTGGATTGGTTGTAAGTGCTCTTATAATAGTCTCGAGTTTAAGAGACTCATTGTGATACAATTCTAAACTTAAAGATAATAGTGTTTCAATTCCCGAGGCACCTGTAGCAGCTTGAGTAAATGTTAATCTTTTTGACTCTTCATCTTCGGGCTTGTGATCTGAGACAATTACATCAATTAAACCTTCTTTTAGTCCTTGAACTAAAGCCAGTCTATCTTCCTCTCTTCTTAATGGGGGAGATAACTTTAAAAAAGTTCTAAAATCCCCAATATCATTTTCATTTAATGATAGGTTATTAATTGAAACTCCTGAGGTAAATTTTACAATTTCTTTTCTATATTTTATAACTTCAACTGATTTTTGTGATGATAATTGAGATATGTGATATCTACATTTAACTTTTTCTAGCAGTGTTAAGTCTCTTTCAATTAAAATTCTTTCTGCTATTTCTGGTATGCCTGATAATCCTAATTTAGAAGCGATTATTCCAGAATTTATCATACCATTCTTTGCAAGTTCGTAGTCCTCTGCATGTTGCATTATTAGGCAACCTAAATCTTTAGCTGAGTTCATTATTCTTGACATTAACCTAGGATTCTGAATTGTTTTTGTTCCATCGGTGAAAGCAATTATTCCTTTGCTTTGTAAAAGACCAAATTCTGTCATGTTTGTACCCTCAATATTTTTTGTAAGAGAAGCACACGGAAAAATATTTATTTTTGACTTATCTCTTCCTCTTCTTTTTAAAAAGTCGACTATAGATACATTATCTATAATTGGATCAGTATTTGGCATTGTAACAACAGATGTAACTCCACCAGACAGTGCTGCATTACTTAAAGTTCTAAAGTTTTCTTTATATTCATATCCAGGTTCACCAACAAAAACTCTCATGTCTACTAATCCTGGAAAAATATATTTCCCCTTTAAATCAATTGGCTTTTCTCTACTTGGTAAATTATTGGTATTTACTTTTTTTCCTATGGCTTCAACTTTACCATCTTCACTTATGATTAGTCCTCCAATTTCATTAATTGAATTTAAAGGGTCAATTATGTTTGCATTTATAAAATATTGTTTTTTCATTTATGTACAAAATATTTTTAAACAAGCCATTCTTACTGCTACACCCAGCTCAACTTGTTCTTTAATTACGCTTTTATTTATGTCGTCAGCTAATATTGTATCTATTTCTATACCTCTATTCATTGGTCCAGGATGCATAATTAAAGCATCAGATTTAGCATGTTCTAATTTATCAGGAGTTAAACCGTAATATTCATAATATTCTCTATTTGATGAAAGATATGAACTTGTCATTCTTTCATTTTGTAATCTTAACATCATGACGATATCACAATCTCTTAAACCTTTTTTCATGTCAGTAAAAGTGTTTACACCAAATTTTTCAATTTCCTTTGGCATAAGATTTGTTGGAGCGATTATATTTACTTCAGCTCCCAACATGTTAAGTAAATAAATATTTGATCTAGCAACTCTTGAATGAAGTATATCTCCACATATCGCAATCTTTAATCCTTCAATTTTATTTTTACGAGTTATTATCGTTAAAGCATCTAACAGAGCTTGAGTAGGGTGTTCTCTTCTTCCATCACCAGCATTTAAAACAGCGCAATTAACTTTTTGCGATAGCAGATTACAAGCACCAGAGTCTTGATGTCTAACTACAATAATGTCTGGATGCATCGCATTTAAAGTCATAGCTGTGTCAATTAATGTTTCACCTTTCTTAATTGCAGAGTTACTAATATTCATAGACATGACATCTGCTCCAAGCCTTTTACCAGCCAATTCAAATGAACTTTGAGTTCTAGTAGAGGGTTCAAAGAATAAATTGATTTGAGTTTTTCCCCTCAAAACATCTATCTTTTTATTTTTACTTTGATTAACTTTTATAAATGTGTGTGCTTCATCAAGTATTAAATTAACATCATTAATTGATAAATCTTGGATACCTAACAAATGTTTTTGGGAAATTTTAATAGCTTTATCTGTTTTAATTGCCATTAAAACCAACTCTATAACTATAAATGTCTACAATAGCAAGTATTAATTATTTAAAAAATCTATTGCTCCTTGTAATATAAAAGCAGCAGCATTTTCATCGATTTTCTTTTCTCTTTTACTAACATTAATATCTAATTGACTAGAAAGGTTAAAAGCACCAACTGTTGATAATCTTTCATCCCATAGACAAATAGGAATATTAATGTTTTCCTGAATTTTTTGAGAGGTATCCTTCACAGATTGTGCTGATCTTCCTGATGAACCATCCATATTTAAAGGATTTCCAATTATGATTCCCTTAATATTATTTTCATCAATAATCACTTTAAGCTCAGAAATTAATTCATTTAGAGTATTTCTATTTATTGTTTTGAGAGGAGTAGCAATTAATTGTTTTTCATCACAAATAGATACACCGATTCTTTTAGAACCAAGGTCTAAACCAATCAATCTACACTTATCCGAGTGTTTTTTTTTAAATTCTTCTAATGTGATCATATTGTATATTTTAAACTTAAGTGATAGTTTGCGTCATATTTAAATAGCATATGAGTATAGATCTTAAAACAATAAAGCATATCTCTAAATTATCAAGAATTTCAGTTGATGAAAAAAGAGCAAAAAAATTAGCTGGTGATTTAAATTCAATTTTTGACTTTATTGAAAAACTTAATGAATTAAAAACAGATAATGTTGAGCCATTAACTTCAGTTGCTGAAACAACATTAAAACTAAGACCCGATGAGGTTAAAAGTAAGAATATTAGAGAACAAATTGTTAAAAATTCTCCTCAAGATAATGAAGATTATTTTGTTGTACCAAAGGTGATAGAATAATGTCAGATATAACAAAACAATCTTTAACTGAATTAGTTGAAAATATTAAAAATAAAAAATTATCCTCAACAGAAGTAACTAAAGCATTTATTAAAAGATCTGAAAGGTCTAAAGAATTGAATGCATATATTACTGAGGATTTCTCATCAGCTTTAGATAAAGCAAAAAAATTTGATCAAAAACCTAATTTAGATTTAAAATTGCCAGGTATACCAATGGCAGTTAAAGATTTATTTTGTACAAAAAATGTTAAAACAACTGCTGGTAGTAAAATTTTAAATAATTTTATACCTACATATGAATCAACAGTAACTGAAAATATTTGGAAAGAAGGTGCAATACTACTAGGTAAATTAAATTGTGATGAATTTGCAATGGGCTCATCAAATGAAACTAGTTTTTTCGGTAATGTACAAAATCCTATTAATAAAAATTTAGTACCAGGTGGTTCGTCTGGCGGATCTGCTTCGGCAGTCGCTGGACAATTAACACCAATTACGATTGGTACCGATACTGGAGGATCAATTAGACAACCAGCTTCATTTACAGGAACTGTTGGTTTAAAACCTACATATGGAAGTTGTTCACGTTATGGTATTGTTGCTTTTGCATCATCTTTAGATCAAGCAGGACCAATGGCGCAAAATGTTAAAGATTGTGCTTTATTGCAAGAAGTAATCAGTTCTTACGATCCAAAAGACTCTACCTCAATAGATTTTAAAAGAAATCAATACAGCAAAGAACTTACCAACAATATTAAAGGAAAAAAAATTGGGATACCAAAAGAATATAGAGTTGATGGAATGCCAAAAGAAATTGAAGATCTTTGGCAAAAAGGAATTCAGTATTTAAAAGATTGTGGTGCTGAATCAATTGATATTTCTCTTCCAAATACAAGTTATGCTTTACCAACTTATTATATCGTTGCTCCTGCTGAAGCATCTTCGAATCTGGCAAGATATGACGGTGTTAAGTATGGATTTAGAGCTAAAGGTGAAAATTTAATTGATATGTACGAAAAAACTAGATCTGAAGGTTTTGGTGCTGAAGTTCAAAGAAGAATTATGATTGGAACTTATGTTTTATCATCTGGTTATTATGATGCGTATTATTTAAAAGCTCAAAAAGTAAGAAAACTTATCAAAAATGATTTTGATGAGGCATATAAAAAGGTTGATGCAATTTTAACTCCATCAACACCTAGTTCAGCATTTGAAATAGGTGAAAAAACAAATGATCCAGTTTCAATGTATCTTAATGATATATTTACAGTCCCCGTAAATTTGGCAGGATTACCAGGTATATCAATTCCTGCCGGACATGACTCTAAAGGCTATCCTTTGGGTTTACAAATTATTGGTAAAGCTTTTGATGAACAAAATATATTAAATATTGCATATGCTATGGAAGAAAAAATTAATTTCAAAAATAAAATTACCGATTGGTGGATTAAGTGAGTAAAAAAAATTCAGAATATTTAATTAATCGGAAAGATAATCAATACGAGGTTATCATTGGTTTAGAGGTTCATGCTCAAGTATTATCTGAGTCAAAATTATTTTCTACTTCAGCTACTAAATTTGGGGCTGAACCAAACACACAGGTAAGTTTAGTTGATGCTGCATTTCCAGGAATGCTACCCGTAATAAATGAATTTTGTATCAAACAAGCAATTAGAAC
>CACKZI010000014.1 GCA_902604605.1 uncultured Pelagibacteraceae bacterium
TTCAATGATACCATCACTCTCATTTGATAAGTTAAGTTCAGCCTCTGAACACAACATCCCATATGATGTTATATTTCTTATCTTTGTAACTGATAATTTCATATTATTTTTTGGAATTATTGCTCCAGGCGGAGCATAAATTGTTAGTAATCCCTCTTTAGCATTTAAAGCACCACAAACAACTTTTAGAATTTTTTTATTACCAATATCAACATCACAGATTTTAAGTCTATCTGCGTTTGGGTGTTTTTCTACTTTTTCAATTTTTGCTACAAGAAATTTATCTAAGTTTATAGATCCTTCTTCAATGCTTTCTACTTCTAAACCTATATCTGTAAGTTTGTTTATTAAATGGTTTTCTGATTTGTTTGTCTGAAGGTGATCTTTCAGCCAATCATAAGTAATTTTCATCTACTTAATCCCCTATAATTTGTAGGAACATCTACCGGATCAAAACCATAATGATTTAACCATCGATAATCACACTCAAAGAAAGACCTCAAATCGTTAATTCCATACTTCAACATAGCCAAGCGATCTATTCCAATTCCGAATGCATAACCTTGATATTTTGTTGGATCTACCTTCACATTTTTTAGAACATTAGGATGAACCATTCCACATCCAAGAATCTCGAGCCATTGATCACCCTCACCAATAACAATTTTCCCATCTCTTATTTCATATCCAATGTCAACCTCTGCAGATGGTTCTGTGAAGGGAAAGTGACTTGGCCTAAATCTCATTTTAATCTTATCAACTTCAAAAAATTCTTTTATAAAATAATTTAAACATCCTTTTAAGTGACCCATATTGATATCTTTATCTATATGAAGACCTTCAACTTGATGAAACATAGGTGCATGTGTTTGATCACTATCTGATCTGTATGTTCTGCCAGGTGCAATAATCTTAAAAGGTGGCTTATCTTTTAGCATAGTTCTAATTTGAACTGGTGAAGTATGAGTACGTAATAACTTTTCTTTTTTTTCATCGAGATAAAAAGTATCATGCATATCTCTTGCGGGATGATTATCAGGAGTATTTAATGCGGTAAAATTATTATATTCATTTTCAACATCTGGTCCTTCTTCAACATTAAAACCAATCTCTGAAAAAATTGAAGATATTTCATCAATAGTTTGAGATACTGGATGGATTTTTCCACTTGAAAAATTTCTCTCAGGTAAAGTAACATCAATTTTTTCTTTTTCTAATTTTGTATTTATATGTTCTATTTCTATCTCTTTTGTTTTTAAATCAATCAATTCATTCAATTCATCTTTTATCAAATTTAAATCAGACGCAAATTTTTTTCTTTCTGAATCGTCAATTAAACCTATTTTCTTAAATTGAGATGTAATCAAACCATCTTTTCCAAACAAATCCGATTTAACTTGATTTATCTCAGAAAGATTTAGCTTGGATTTTAGTTTTAACGAGAATTCTTCTTTTATTTTTTTAAGATCTGACATCTTTACAGATTATTTCTTCAGTAAAATAAAACAATAGCGAAGATTAATTTAAAGCTGATTGTGCTTTCTGTACTATAGTTTTAAAGGCTTCTGGACTGTCATAAGCTATCTCGGCGAGTATTTTTCTGTCAATTTTAATTCCGCTTTTGCTTAAACCATTGATAAACTTTGAATAAGTCAATCCCTCGGCTCTTACACCAGCATTTATTCTCTGTATCCATAATGATTTAAAGTCTCTTTTTTTATTTCTACGATCTCTATAAGCATATTGCATAGCTTTTTCCATCGCTTGCTTTGCAACTCTAATTGTATTTTTTCTTCTACCCCATTGACCTTTAACAGATTTTAATACTTTCTTATGTTTAGCTCGACTAGTTACTCCTCTTTTAACTCTTGCCATTTTAACCCCTTAAACTATACGGCATATACGATTTCACAATTTTTCCATCTTGTTTTGACATCGTTGTTGTGCCTCTTAATTTTCTTATTTGTGAATTAGTTCTTTTAATCATACCATGTCTCTTTCCTGCTTGAGCCGTAATAACTTTCCCTCTTGCAGATATTTTAAATCTTTTTTTTGCGGAGCTTTTTGTTTTAAGTTTTGGCATAATTGAGCGAGGTTATACAAAGAATGTTATAAATTTACAACCTATATATATGGCTTATAAGGGCTGAATTACCATAATCATTTGTTTACCATCAAACTTTGGATGTAATTCGACTTTAGCAATATCTTTCATATCCTCTTTAATTTTAGTCATAAGTTCATTTCCCAGATGTGAATGTTGAAGTTCACGACCTTTAAATCTTATTGTAAATTTGACCTTATCCCCTTTAGCAATAAATTTTTTTGCGTTTTTAACTTTAAATTGATAATCATGAGTTTCTGTAACCGGTCTCATCTTAATTTCTTTTAATAAAATTATTTTTTGTTTTTTCTTTGCTAAGTTTGCTTTTTTTTGAGCATCATATTTAAATTTACCCATATCCATTATTTTACAAACTGGTGGATTTGCATTTGGTGCAATTTCAATTAAATCTAATCCTTGATTTTTTGCCATGGCAATTGCCTCATTAGTACTGAGCACACCTAAATTTTCTCCATCACTGTTAATTACTTGTACTTCTGGGGATGAAATTCTGTTATTAGATCTTGGTCCTCGATCTTTAGTTCTCTTTTGAAAATAATTTTGTTTAAAATCCGCCACTTAATTTGATGATGCTTTGTTTAAAGCAGAGAATGTTTTTAAAAATAACTTTAATTCCATATTTTCTTGTTTATTAGAGTCCAATCTTCTAATAGTTACTGAGTTAGAGTCAACTTCTTTTTTACCACAAATTAATAAAAGAGGGATTTTAGCTAACGAATGTTCTCTAATTTTATAATTTAAATTCTGATTTTTTAAATCAACAGCTGAACTAATGCCAGCTTGTTTGATTTGATCAGATACATTTAAGGCATAATCATTAAAATCTTCTGAAATCGGAATAACGACTGTTTGTAAAGGGGAAATCCAAAAAGGAAATTTACCTGCATAGTTTTCAATTAATATTCCTATGAATCTTTCAAGAGAACCAAATAATGCTCTATGCAACATTACTGGAACTTTTTTTGATCCATCTTTATCAACATACGAAGCACCTAATCTGCCTGGCAAATTAAAATCAACCTGTAAGGTTCCACACTGCCAGTCTCTGCCTATTGCATCTCTTAAAACAAACTCAATTTTTGGACCATAAAATGCACCTTCACCTTTATTAATTTTATATTCCAATTTCGTTGCCTTTACTGCTTCTAGTAATGCAGCTTCTGCTTTATCCCAAACTTTATCATCACCAACTCTTAAATCTGGTCTATCAGAATATTTTAGAATTACATTTTCAAAACCAAGATCTTTGTAAATTTCTAAAATAAGGTTAGTTACAGTCAAACATTCCTCAGTTATCTGATCTTCGGTACAAAATATATGAGCATCATCTTGAGTGAAAGCTCTTACTCTTAGAAGACCATGTAATGCACCTGAAGGTTCATACCGATGAACTTTTCCAAACTCAGACATTTTTAATGGTAAATCTTTATAACTTTTTAAACCTTGTTTAAAAACTTCTATACAACCTGGACAATTCATTGGTTTGATTGCAAATATTTTTTCATCCGGAGTAGTTGATGTGTACATGTTAGCTCCAAATTTTTCCCAATGACCAGATTTTTCCCATAAACTTCTATCTAAAACTTCAGGAGTGTTTATCTCTTTATAACCTGCAATATCTTGTTTCATTTTCATATAATTGATTAATTTTTGGAATAAAGCCCAACCTTTCTCATGCCAAAAAACTGATCCAGGACTTTCCTCTCTAAAATGAAATAAGTCCATTTCTTTACCTAGTTTTCTATGATCTCTCTTTTCAGCTTCCTCAATTCTTTTTAAATAAATATCTAGATCTTTTTGACTTGCCCAGCTTGTTCCATATATTCTTTGAAGCATTTCATTATTTGAGTCACCCCTCCAATAAGCTCCAGAAACTTTTGTTAATTTAAAAAATTTTCCAATTTTTCCTGTTGAAGATAAATGTGGTCCTCTACATAAATCATGCCATTCTCCATGAAAATAAATTGATACATCTTCACCTTTTGGTATGCTTTCAATAAGTTCAGCTTTATAGAGCTCACCTTTTTTTTTAAAATGAGCAATAGCCTTATCTCTATCCCAAACCTCTCTTTTAGTTTTTTCATCTCTATCAACTATTTCTTTCATTTTTACTTCGATCTTTTTTAAATCCTCTTCAGTAAATGCCTCTTTCCTGGCAAAATCATAATAAAAACCATTTTCAATAACTGGACCAATCGTAACTTGAGTTCCTGGAAACAATTCTTGAACTGCCATTGCCAAAATATGTGCAGTGTCATGCCTGATTGTTTCAAGACCTTCATCATTTTTCGAGGTAAAAATTTTAACTGAGCAATTATCTTCTATAATAAAATCTAAATCTTTAAGCTCTCCGTCGACACTCATAATCATAGCTTGTTTAGCTAATGATTTACTTATTTTTTCAGCCACTTCTAAACCTGTAACTTTTTTTGGAAAATCTAAACTATTTCCATCTGGTAAAGTAATTATAGGCATTTAATTTAATAATCTTTTATACTCTGAATAAGTAGAAAAACACATTTTTTCAACATTAAATTTTTTTATTATGTTTTTTCTACCTTCTTTTCCCATTAATTTAATTGACGATTCATCCATATTTATTGCTTGAATAATTTTTTTACTTAATGAATTTGCATCCCCTGACTCAAATAATATACCAGTTTTTCCATCTACTATTGTTTCATTAGAACCACCTATATTACTTGCAATAATTAGTTTTTCCATTGATTGTGCTTCAACCGCAACTCTTCCAAAGGCTTCTGGTTCTATTGATGCAGAAATTATAATGTCAGAGACCTTATATGCTAAAGCCATGTCTTTACAATTATCTATAAACTTTACCTGATTAGTTAAACGATGTTGTTCAGTCAATCGAACTAATTTTTTTTTATATAAATTTCTACCTTGCTCACTGCCCAAAATAACTACGTGGAAGGCTTCATATCCCAGCTCAATTTTTACTAAATTAATTGCTTCAATAAATAACTCTTGCCCTTTCCATGAGGTTAATCTGCCTGGCATTAATATAATTTTTTTTTCTTTATTAATTTCCCATTTTTGAAGAAGTTTTTTTTCTTCATTCTCTAACTTTGTTGAAGCATCAAAATAATCAACATTGATTCCTCTAAATATTACTAAAAATTTTTTCGTAGATTTTAAAAATTCAGAATAGTTTTCTTTTATATGAGAGAAAATGAAATTAGATCCTGCAATAATTAGATCAGATCTGACCATAACTGAATTATAAAACTTTTTAAGTTTTCCATTAAAATTATAAGTTCCATGAAATGTTGTAACAAATTTTCTTCTTGTAAATTTTGTAGCAATTAAACAAGACCAAGCAGGTGCTCTGCTTCTAGCATGAACTATAGTAATGTTATAAAATAAGATTATTCCAATTAAAATAATACTATTAATCAAAATTAACAATGGATTTTTACTTTGCACAGGTAACCTTATCAATTTTACCTTTTCTTTATCGATAAATTTTAATAATTCTCCACCACTTGTAATGATAAATGATTTACAATTATTTTCGGGCAAGTAGTGAGCAATATCATAACATCCAGTCTCAGCTCCTCCATAACCCAACTTAGGTATGACTTGCAAAACTTTTATATTAGACGACATTTGATAAGATTATATAATAATAGATTAAACTAATAAACTTTTATGACTAATTTCAATTACTTTAGAATTACCAAAACGAGAAAGATCAGATATTTAAAAAATTTAGAGAAAAAAGCTACATACATTGTTTTTTTACACGGATTTATGTCAGATTTAGAAGGTAAAAAACCTAAAACCTTTTTGAATTTTGCAAAAAAAAACAAACTCGGTTTCTTGGCAATTGAATATTCTGGTCACGGAAAATCCTCTGGAAGGTTTACTGACGGAAATATCACCAAATGGTCAAAAGAAACAAGTTTGTTGATCAAAAAAATTGTTAAAAAAAATAAAATAATATTAGTTGGTTCCAGTATGGGTTCTTGGATTTCTTTGAATCAATTTAAGCATTTTAAAAAACAAATAAAAGGTTTTTTAGGAATAGGTTCTGCTCCCGAATTTCTTGAACACTTGATGTGGAAAAAATTTTCTAAAAAAATGAAATTAGAAACAATCAAAAAAGGAATTTATCATCTCAAACATGGTGATTATATATATCCAATAACTTATCAATTAATTAAAGATGGCAGAAAAAATAAAGTTCTAAGTAAAAAAATTAAATCAAAAATTAATCTAACCATGATACATGGTCAAAAAGACGAGGTTGTTCCAGTTATTTATTCTAAAAAAATTTTAAAAATTTTTAAAATGGCAAAAAAAAAGTTGGTAATTATTAAGAAAGGTGATCACAGTTTGTCTTCACCAAAATGGTTAAATTTAATAAAAAAAGAATTAAAATTAATTATTAACTAACTTGTTTTATTTTTGATTTTAATGTTATCGGATTTTTAAGTTTATCAATCATTTCTCTAGGACAAACTTGAACAAAATTTTTTATCTCTTCTTCAAAATTATCAATAATATTTTTTGATAAAAGTGAGTTTGTTTCTTCTAGGTGCTCTAAAATAAGTTTTTTTAAAAAATTTACCCAATACTCAGTTTCAATGTTTTGCCATATCACTGACTCTGAATTTACTTTTTTCTCAAATTCTTTTGACTTATCATAAATAAAAGCCATCCCACCTGTCATACCAGCTGCAAAGTTGTCTCCAACATTTCCTAATATCACAACTGTTCCTCCTGTCATATATTCGCAACCATTAGAGTCACACCCTTCTATAACAGATATTGCTCCAGAGTTTCTCACAGCAAATCTATCTCCTGCTTGACCCGCAGCAAAAAGTTTACCAGAAGTGGCTCCGTAAAGAACTGTGTTTCCAATAATTGTATTTTCATGAGAAATTAGATTACTTTCATCAGTGAGTTTTATTACAATAGTAGCTCCTGACAATCCTTTTCCAACATAATCATTCGCATCTCCTTTAAGATTAAGCTTTAAACCCTTTGATGAAAAAGCTCCGAAAGATTGTCCAGCTGAACCTTTGAAATTTAATGTCAAAAAATTTTTATTTAATTTTTCATATCCATATTTTTTATACAAATAATGTGAAATTCTTGTACCAACTGCTCTATTAGTATTTTTGATAATTAATTCTTTATTAAACTTTTCTGAGTTATCTAAAGATTTTTCAATTTCTGGCCAAAACACTTGATCTAATGTATCGGGAACTTTAGTTATTTCTGGAGTTTCGCAATACCTTTTATTGTTTCCTGGATCTGCTTGAACAAATAATGGATTTAGATCTAAATCATCTAAATTCGGTGAGCCTTTGTTTACCTGCATTAATAAATCAGTTCTTCCAATTATATCATTTAATGATTTAAATCCTAACGCAGCTAAAATTTCTCTAACCTCTGAAGCAATAAAAGTGAACAAATTTACTATCTTGTCAGGTGTTCCAGTAAATTTCTGCCTTAATTTTTCGTCTTGTGTACAGACGCCAACTGGACAAGTATTGGAGTGACATTGTCTTACCATAATACATCCCATTGCAACCAATGCAGTTGTTGCTACGCCATATTCTTCTGCGCCCATCATTGCAGCAATAACCACATCTCTTCCAGTTTTAATACCACCATCTGTTCTCAGAGTTACCTTATGTCTTAAATTATTTAATGTAAGAACCTGGTTAGCTTCTGTCAGACCCATTTCCCAAGGTATTCCAACGTATTTAACACTAGTTTGTGGTGTAGCTCCAGTTCCACCATTATGACCTGAGATCAAAATTATATCTGCTTTAGCTTTGGCAACTCCAGCTGCAATAGTACCAATTCCAGATGAAGCTACTAATTTTACTCCTACTCTTGCATTTGGATTGATTTGCTTTAAGTCGTAGATTAATTGAGCAAGATCTTCTATTGAATAAATATCGTGATGCGGCGGAGGAGAAATTAAAGTTACTCCTGGAGTTGAATGTCTTAGTTTAGCAATTTCCTTTGTTACTTTAAAACCTGGTAATTGACCTCCTTCCCCCGGTTTTGCTCCTTGAGCCATTTTAATTTCTATTTCATTGCAGTTATTTAAATAATTAACAGTCACACCAAATCTTGCTGACGCAATTTGTTTGACTCGAGAATTAGCACTATCACCAGTATCCATAATCTTAAATCTATTAGCATCTTCACCGCCTTCCCCGCTGCAAGAAGCACCTTTAATTCTGTTCATTCCAATAGCTAGAGTTTCGTGTGCCTCTTTAGATAAAGCTCCATGAGACATACTTCCGCTGCCAAATCTTTTTAGTATTTTCTCTATTGGCTCAACTTCAGAAATTTTGATAGATGGACCTAATTTTTTTTTCCTGAAATTAATTAAATCTCTTAAATTAATTGGTGGTAAATTGTATATTCCTTCTGAATATTTCTTATATGTCTCATATGAATTAGAAGCTACTGCACTTTGTAATAAATGAATAAGTCTACCTTGGTATTGGTGCGTTTCTCCATTTTTTCTATACCTATAAATACCTCCTATTGGTAAAATTGTTTCTGTACTCTCAAAAGCTTCTTTATGAATTTCTCTAATCTTTTTTTCAATACCAACTAAACCTATTCCTGAAATTTTTGATATTACTCCAGGAAAATAATCATCTACAATTGTTCTGCTTAATCCAACTGTTTCAAAATTACATCCACCTCTATAGGAACTTAAAACTGAAATTCCCATTTTAGACATTATTTTTAACAGGCCTGCATTTACCGAATTTATATATCGCTGGATACACTCATCGAAACTAAATTGGCCAAAAAGTTTTTTTTCATGTCTTTGATATAAACTATCAAAAGCTAAATAGGGATTAACTGTTGTTGCCCCAACACCTATTAACGTGGCGAAAGAGTGAGTGTCCAAAGCTTCACCTGATTGAACATTAATCGAAACGTATCCTCTAAGTTTTTTTTCTATCAAAAAGCTGTTAATAGCACCAACACATAACAACATTGGCATTGGTAATCTGTTAGAAGAAAGCTCTTTATCACTTAGAATTAACTGAGTAACTCCTTGTCTGACAGCAATCTCAGACTCTTTTTGTATTCTTTTTAAAGATTCTGATAAATTTTCATTTTTTGAAAAAGTACAGTCTACACTTACAGAATCTTTACCAAAAAAATTTACAAACTTATTAAATTGTGAGTTAGATAAAATAGGGCTGTTTAAAACGTAAATATTTTCTTTCGTTAAAGTATCAAAATCAAGAATATTGCCTAAATTTCCAAATCTTGTTTTCAAACTCATTACTTTATTTTCTCTTAAGGAGTCGATAGGAGGATTGGTAACTTGGCTAAAATTTTGTCTAAAGAAATGGTAAAGCGGTCTATATTTATCAGAAAGCACAGCTAAAGGAGTATCATCACCCATTGAACCAGTAGCTTCTTTTGCATCTTCAGCCATTGGGTGCAAGATAAGTTCTAAATCTTCTAAACTTATTCCAAAAGTGTATTGTCTTCTCCTTAAACTTTCTCCATCAAAGTTATGTTTTTCATTAGAGATAGACAATTTTTCATCTAAGTTAACAATCTGAGAATTAAAATGTTTAAACTCTTTAGCTAAATAGTCTTTAATTTGATTATTCGAGAAAACTTTTCCTTTTTCAATTCTTACTCCTATTATTTCACCTGGACCTAATCTTCCTTTTGTTAAAATCTTTTTTTCATTTAATTCTATCATTCCTGTCTCTGAACCTGCAAAAAGCATTTTATCTTTAGTTATTGCGTATCTAAGTGGTCTAAGTCCATTCCTATCATTTGCAGCTATAACCCATTCATTATCTGTAGCTGCTATTGCCGCTGGACCATCCCATGGTTCCATTGTACTATTTAAAAAATCAAATAATTGTTGATGACTTTTTGATAAAGTTTTGTTTTTTTTTGACCAAGCATCAGGTACTAGCATTAGTTTAGCCAAAGGTGCTGATTGTCCTGACTTATTTAATAATTCAAAAACGTTATCTAAAGCTGCTGAGTCAGAGACTCCTTTTTGAATAACTGGTTTTAAATTTTCTACATTATCAAAAAGTGGGCTACTCATCTCTTGTTCATGAACCTTCATCCAATTTTTATTTCCTTTATAAGTATTTATTTCACCGTTATGAGCTATAGCCCTAAATGGTTGAGCTAAACTCCAACTTGGAGCTGTATTTGTTGAAAATCTTTGATGAAAAATAGCATATCTTGAAATAAATCTTTGGTCTCTCAAATCTAAATAAAAATCGGATATTGCCTCTGCTAAATATAAACCTTTATAAATTATAGACTTTGAACTAATTGAACAAATATAAAAATTATTTAACGATGAATTAAAAGCTTTATTTTCAATCTTTTTTCTTGTTTCATAAATTTTTCTCTCTAGGTTTTTGTCCAGTAAATTTAAATCATTAGATTTAAATAAAACTTGAATAATTTCTGGCATTGTTTGAAGAGCTTTTTCACCTAAAACCTTTGGATTCACAGGAACCTGTCTCCAACCATAAATACTAAAATTATTTTTAGTTAATTCACTTTCAACAATAGTCTTACAATTTTCCTGGGATGAGTAATCATTTCTAGGTAAAAAAATCATACCCACACAGATTTCAGAATTATCATAATCGTGTCCAGTAACCTCAATTTTCTCTATGAAAAAATCCTTTGGTATCTCAACATGTATTCCAGCTCCATCTCCAGTTTTTCCATCAGCATCTACTGCTCCTCTATGCCAAACAGCCTTTAAAGCTTCAATTCCATATTCAACAACAGCTCTTGATTTTTTTCCCTCTGTAGACGCAATTACCCCAACTCCACAAGCATCATGCTCCATATCTTTTGAATAAACGTGGTTTTTGGTTAATAATTCAAGATTGTTTTTATAATTTTTCATTATGCAACTTTTGTTTTTTTTATATCAATATTTTCTAGATAAGTTTTCATATTTGTAGCAGCATCTCTTCCATCTTTAATAGCCCATACAACTAATGAAGCACCTCTAACAATATCACCTGCAGCAAAGACTCCTTTTAAATTTGTTTCCATTGTATCAAAGTCAGTCTTTAAAGTTCCCCATTTTGTAACTTGTAATTCTTTTTCATCAAATAAATGTGGGAGATTCTCTGGATCAAAACCAAGGGCTTTAATAACCATGTCAGCTTTAATTTCAAACTCTGACCCTTCTTTAATTTGAGGACTTCTTCTACCTGAGTCATCGGGTTCACCTAATTTTATTTTATCAACAATTAAATTTTCAACTTTATTTGTACCTTTAAATTCTTTAGGACTCGACAGCCATACAAATTCAACTCCTTCCTCCTCTGCATTAGCTACTTCTCGAGCTGATCCTGGCATATTTTCTTTATCTCTTCTGTAAAGACATCTGACTGATTTTGCTTTTTGCCTTACTGATGTTCTGACACAATCCATTGCAGTGTCACCACCACCTATTACAACAATATCTTTTCCTTCAGCGTTTAATACACCTTTATCGAACAATTCAACTTTATCTCCTAAGCCTTTTTTATTTGAAGCTGTTAAAAATTCCATGGCAGGAAAAATATTTTCCAAATCATTTCCAGGTAATTCTATTTCTCTTGGTTTATAAACTCCTGTAGCAATTAAAATTGCATCATGTTTTTTTCTTAATTGGCCTAAAGTAGCATCCTTACCAACTTCAAAATTTTGAACAAATTTTATACCTCCATCTTTTAAAAGTTTTGTTCTTCTTTCAACAACATGTTTTTCTAATTTGAAATTTGGAATACCATAGATTAGTAGCCCTCCTGCACGATCGTATCGGTCGTAAACTGTAATTTTGAATCCATTTTTTCTTAATTGTTCTGCTGCCGCTAATCCTGCAGGCCCAGCTCCAATTATTCCTACACTTTGGTCTTTTTCATATTTTACATCAATCGGTTTTACCCATCCTTTTTCCCAAGCATTATCTGTTATATATTTTTCCATCGAACCAATAGTTACTGTCCCATGACCCGATTGTTCAATAACACAATTACCTTCGCAAAGACGATCTTGTGGGCATATTCTTCCACATACTTCTGGCATATTATTTGTGCTTTGGGATAACTCATATGCCTCTTTAAGTCTGCCTTCTGCTGTCAATTTAAGCCAATCTGGAATATTATTACTCAAAGGACAATGGACTTGGCAAAAAGGAACCCCACATTGAGAACATCTACTGGATTGTTCCTGTGCCCTTTGCTTAATAAAATCGTCGTAGATCTCGTTAAAATCTTTTTTTCTATTACCAACCTCCCTTTTAGGTGGAGTTTGTTGACCTATTTTTACAAATTTAAGCATTTTATCAGTCATAATATTTTTAGAATTAAAGCAAAATATACTCTGTTTTTATTAGTAAAAGAATTATTTAGGTCAATGTTTATGACCTATATTTTAATAAAATTAGCATAAAATATAGAAATTTTAATTTTTGCATATCTATTATGTTTAAATGGAATTGTTTTAAATGGATATTTTTTAAGTTACGACACTTATATGTTTCAAGATTTTATAGAAATCCTTATTCTATCTGCGATTCAAGGAATATCAGAGTTTTTACCAATAAGTTCATCTGCACATTTAATCTTGGTTTCCAATTTATATGATTTAAAAACAAGCTCATTATTAATAGATATAAGCTTACATTTAGGCTCTTTATTAGCAATTATATTTTTTTTTAGAAAAGATTTATTTAATCTAAAAAAAAATCAAAAATTATTAAGCTTAATTATAGTCGGCTCAATACCACTTGTTATTTTTGGTTACATATTACACACAACTGAATTAATACATCTTTTAAGAAATATTAAAGTTATAGCTTGGACTACGTTATTTTTTGGTATTATTTTATATTTTTCTGATCAAAGAAAAGCTGATCAAAATATTTCTACCAATTTAAACATAAAATCAATTATATTTATTGGTTTATTTCAAATTCTTGCTTTGATACCTGGTGTAAGTAGGGCAGGAATAACAATGACAGCAGCTAGATTTTTAAATTTTAACAGAGTTGATTCAGGAAAAATTTCATTTTTACTTTCCATACCAGCGTTAGCAGGTGCAAGTTTTCTAGGACTTAAAGATGCATTTAATGAACCAGTAGAACTAAATTATTTAATTATAATAGCTGTAATATTATCTTTTTTATTTTCATATGTTACTGTTAAATTTTTCTTAAATTATCTAAATAAATTTTCTTTAAATATTTTTGTTACTTATAGAATAATTATATCTATAATCTTATTTGCATTAATTTATTTTTAGCTAGTTTTTTTAATTAAAGGTAATAATTGTGATAACAAGACACCACACAAAATAAAGAAGCAACCTAATAAATTATTTATACCAAGAATTTGATCAAGTAGAAACCAAGCAGCAATAGTTGCAAACACACCCTCTAAGGAAAAAATAATAGCAGCCGGAGCAGCAGATATATTCTTTTGAGCGTAAATTTGTAATACAAAAGCAAAACCACCCGACAAAATTCCTGCATATAAAATTGAGTCAATCTCCTTCAAAATATTTTCAAAGATAAACTCTTCATAAATGAGACCTACAAAAAAAGAGGATGCGGCTACGATTAATGTTTGAACTGCTCCAAGGGTAAGAGGCAGATTATATTTAGTAACAATAATACCGGTAAAGATAATATGAGTGCTCCAAAATAAAGCTCCTAAAACCACAAGAGTATCGCCAAGTCTTACAGTTGCATCGTAAAAGTTTGTTAATAAATATCCACCTATTAAACATAATATTACTGATGGCCATACACTCCAATGAATAGATTTTCTACCAAATAAAAAAATAATAATTGGGACCATTGGAACATAAAAAATAGTAAAGAACGCTGCATTGGCAACATCTGTGTATAATAAAGCAACTTGTTGTAAGGCAGATCCTAAAAAGAGAGATAGACCAATTAAAAGCGAGAGTATGACGAATGTTTTAAAATCTAATCTAAATTCTGATTTAAATTTTTTTATCTCAAACAAAATAACCAAAGGTGCGATAGCTAAAAACCCAACAAAAAATCTCACTGCATTGAAAGTAAAAGGACCTATATCATCCATGCCTGTATCTTGTGCAATAAATGTGGTTCCCCAGATAAAAGTACATAATAAAGCACTAAGTAATGAAACTGTTTTTGACATAATTTTTAGATAGCTAATTTATAGGCAAAATTTTTACCTAAATTTTCTTTTAATTCATTATTAAAACGTGCTGCCTCAGCTCCATCAATTATTCTATGATCATAAGATAAAGAAAGTGGCAACATTGTTCGTGTTATAAATTTACCATTGATATGTATTTGCTTTTTTTGTGATTTACCAATTCCTAAAATGGCAACTTCAGGAAAATTGATAATTGGTGTAAAAAATGATCCTCCAATACCTCCGAGACTAGTGATTGTCATTGAACCACCAAATAACTCTTTTTTATCAATCTTTAAATTTCTACATTCATCACTTAATTTTTTGAGCTCATCTCCTATTAAGGAAATATTTTTGTTATCTGCATTTCTTAACTTAGGTACCATCAAGCCATGAGGCGTATCAACGGCAATACCTATGTGATAATATTTTTTAACAGTGATTTTACCTTCCTCTATATCGTCAATGGAGCTATTAAAATTTGGAAACTTTTTTAATGATGTGGTCAAAGCCTTAACAATAAATGCTAATGGTGTAATTTTTTTTTTTTCTCCCGTATAGATATCCGTAAGTGATGTTCTAAATTCTTCTAACTCTGTAATATCTGCCTCATCATGATTAGTAACATGAGGAATATTAGTCCACGAATTCATCAAATATTTTGATGATAATTTTTTAATTCTCGGTAAGTCTTTAGTTTCTACTTCTCCAAATTCAGAGTGTAAATATTCTTGTTTAATCTTTTCATTATTTTTATTTTCATTAATTAATATATTTTTTGATTTTGATGCTACAAATAACTTTATATCACTTTCAATCACTCTACCTTTTCGTTTGCTCCCCTTAACTTGATTAATATCTACACCGAGCTCTCGTGCGAATTTTCGGACTTTCGGGCTTGCAGATGAGATGTCATTAGCTTTATTTTGATCAGTTGCAGTTTGCTGGACTTCTGGTTTTATTACCTTAATTTTTTTAAACTCCTTTTCAATTGTTGGTCTCTTTTCAACTTTTTCTTGTGTTTGTGAAGTGTTTTCTAAAATTAATATTAAGTCACCCTCTGAAACTTTATCACCAACTTTAATTTTTAAAGTTTTAATTTTACCATCAAAATTCGATGGTATTTCTACACTAGATTTGTCACTCTCGATTGTTATTAAAGGATCATTTTTTTTTAATGATTGACCCTCCGAAACTAAAACTTCTATTACTTCGACATCCTTAAAATCTCCAATATTAGGTACTTTTATTTCAGTTACAGACATTATAACTTAGTTGGCATTGGTTTACTTGTATCAATTTTATATTTTTTAATAGCGTCTTTGGCATATTTTGAGGCTATGAGTTGTTCTTTAGCTAGTACACTCAACCCATATGTAACAATATGTTCTTTATCGACTTCAAAAAATTTTCTTAGATTTTTTCTTGTATCACTTCTGCCAAAACCATCTGTTCCTAAAGAGTAAAAGCTTTTGTTGATATACGGTCTGATTTGATCTGAATTCATTCTCATATAATCAGAGGCTGCTAATATTGGTCCTTCTGTTTTACCTAAACATTTTTCAACATAAGATTTTTTAGGTTCTTTATCTAGGTTTAAAAGATTAAATCTTTCAACCTCTAAGCCATCTCTTCTAAGTTCATTGAAACTTGTTACGCTCCATATCTCACTGTCTATTTGATACTCATTTTGCAAAATCTCTGCTCCAGCTATCATTTCTCTTAAAATTGCTCCAGAACCTAAAAATTGAATTTTTGTTTTTTTATTTTTATTAAATTCCTTAATTTTGTACATACCTTTTAAAATTCCTTCTTCACATGATTTATCTTTTGGCATGGCTGGGTGTGGATAGTTTTCATTCATGGTTGTAATATAATAAAAAATATTTTCCTTTTTTTCATGCATTCGTCTCAATCCTTCTCTAAAAATAACTGCAAGTTCATAATGAAATGTTGGGTCGTAAGAGACACAATTTGGTATTGTAGAAGATAAAAGATGACTATGGCCGTCCTGATGCTGCAACCCTTCACCTGCAAGAGTTGTTCTTCCTGCTGTGGCACCAATTAAAAATCCTCTAGATTGACTATCCGCACCTGCCCATGCAAAATCACCTATCCTTTGAAAACCAAACATAGAATAAAAAAGATAAATAGGTATCATTTCAATATCATGATTTGTATACGCAGTTCCTGCAGCTATCCATGATGACATTGCTCCAGCTTCATTAATCCCTTCTTCTAATACTTGTCCACTTTTCTCTTCTTTGTAAGAACTTAATTGAGCAGAGTCTTCAGGTTCATATTTTTGTCCCTCATGGGCATATATACCTATTTTTTGAAAAAAACCTTCCATGCCAAATGTTCTAGCTTCATCTGGAATAATAGGAACTAATCTTGGTGCAACATTTTTATCTCTTAATAAATTTGTTAACATTCTTACTAGTGCCATTGTTGTAGACATTTCTTTAGAACCCGTTGACACTTTCATGTTATCAAAAATATCTTTGGGAGGTGCTTTTATAGGTTTTGCATAAGTGGTTCTTTCTGGAATAAATCCTCCAAGTTTAAGTCTTTTTTCTTTAATATATTTTATTTCTGGAGAGTTTTGTTCGGGTTTATAATATTCAATATTTTTAACTTGTTTATCAGTCAAAGGCACATCAAACCTATCTCTATAATACATGAGATCGTCTATATCTAATTTCTTAGTTTGATGAGTGGTATTAACGCTTTCACCACTTTTACCCATGCCATAACCCTTTATAGTTTTAGCAATCACAACTGTTGGGCTTCCAATATTTTTTGATGCTTTATCATAGGCTGCAAATACTTTATGAGGATCATGTCCTCCTCTATTAAGCCTCCAAATATCTTTATCTGAAAGGCTAGATACCAATTCTTTGGTTTCGGGATATTTGCCAAAAAATTTTTTTCTAACGTAAGCACCATCTCTTGCTTTCATAGCCTGATATTCACCATCTACTGTTTCATTCATAGTTTTAACGAGATGACCCGTTTTATCATTTGCTAATAAGGGATCCCAATAAGAACCCCAAATTACTTTAATCACATTCCATCCAGCACCCCTAAAAATTCCCTCTAACTCTTGTATGATTTTACCATTACCACGAACGGGTCCGTCTAATCTTTGTAAATTACAATTAACAACAAAAATTAAATTATCTAAATTCTCTCTCGCTGCTAAACCTATTGCACCTAAAGACTCGGGTTCATCCATTTCACCATCTCCTAAAAAAGCCCAAACTTTTCTACCCTCATCCTTGATTAAACCTCTATTAATTAAATATTTCATATATCTTGCTTGATAAATTGCTAACATTGGTCCTAGCCCCATTGATACAGTTGGGAATTGCCAAAATTTTGGCATTAACCATGGATGAGGATAAGAAGATAAACCACCTGGATTAACTTCTTGTCTAAAACTATCTAATTGTTTTTCGTTAAGTCTTCCTTCAAGAAATGCTCTTGCATACATTCCAGGTGCACT
>CACKZI010000015.1 GCA_902604605.1 uncultured Pelagibacteraceae bacterium
TATAAGCACTTGCATTTGGATTTCCTTCTTTACCAGCAATAGAGGCAATATTAATTATTCTGCCATAATTATTCTTAATCATATGAGGAACAATAGCTTTACAACAATAAAAAGTAGAATTTAAATTTAATTCAATTACTTTTTTCCACTCTTCTAAAGGATAGTCCCAAACTTTTGCATTCATGCCTGTTATGCCAGCGTTATTTACAAAAATATCAATGTTTCCAAATTTTTTTTCAAGTTCTTTTACAGAATCTTCAATAGCTTTAAAATCTGTTACGTTGACTATTTGATAGCTAAGATTATCTGAATTTATTTCTTTCTTTGCTTTTTCAATAGCTTCATTATCTATGTCCCAAATTACAACTTTACCATCAGATTGGATGATTCTTTTTGTAATCGCTAAACCAAAACCTTGAGCTCCACCAGTTATAATTGCAATTCTATTTTTAAAGTTATATTTATTCATTTGATTTTTTCTTTCTTAATAAAGGAAAAATTAAAGCAATAAAAGATAAAATAAAAAAAGTAACTACAATTGGTCTTGTTAAAAATAATAACCAATTTCCCTCGAAGATTACTAAAGATTGTCTTAATGTACCCTCGACTAATTCCCCTAATATTAAACCAATTATAACAGGAACTACTGAGAAACCATATCTTCTCATAAAAAAACCAATTACTCCAAAAAACAACATAATCCATACATCTAATATTGATTGACTCAATGAATATGTTCCACAAACAGAGACTGCAAAAATCATTGGCCAAAGTAATTTATTTGGAACTAGTGTAATTCGGGCAAATATTTTTGCGCCAAAAAAACCAAATATGAAAAATAAGATATTTGCAATCAACATTGATCCAAAAATACCGTACAAAAATTCGGGTTGTTCTTTAAATAAATCAGGACCAGGTCTAACCCCATGAATTATTAGTCCTGTTAAAATTACTGCAGTTGTTGCGCTTCCAGGGATTCCTAAAGCTAACGTTGGAACCATTGCACCTCCAGTTGCTGCATTATTCGCTGCTTCAGCTCCTGCAATTCCTTCTACTGAACCTTTTCCAAATTCTTCTGGATTTTTAGACCATCTTTTTGCTTCAGAATATCCAATAAGAGAAGCCACTGTTCCTCCTTCTGCTGGTAATACTCCTATAAAAGATCCTATTCCTGAAGATCTTAAAATAGTTTTCCAAGTTTTTTTATAATCCAATATTGATGGAAGTTTTACTGCTTTTAAAGCTACTCTCTTAAAAATTTGATCCAACGAAGTTGACTGAGTTAACATTTCACTAATTGCAAATAATCCAACAACTACAGGAATAAATCCTATACCTTCAGATAGTTCATTAATTCCATAAGTAAATCTCTCTATGGATGTCATAAAATCTTTACCAATAGTTGATATCAGTATTCCAAAAGCTCCAGCTATTAAATTCTTAATCGGACTTCCTTCACCAATAGATGCTAACATTGTCAAACCAAAAATTGCTAAAGCAAAATATTCTGGCTGTCCAAACTCATAAGCAAGTTTAGCAAGGAGTGGTGCAAAAAAAACTAAAACAATTACACTAAAAATGCCTCCAATAGTACTTGATACTGTCGCCATACCTAGCGCTCTACCTGCTTCTCCTTTTTGGGCAAGTGGATAACCATCAAGACAAGTTGCTGCGGCAGCTGGCGTACCAGGAGTATTTATTAAAACAGCCGTTATAGCTCCACCATATGTTGCTGAACAATAAATAGCTGTTAACAAAACAATTGCTGATAAAGGATCTAAAGTCATAGTAAATGGTAAAATTAATGCCCCACCTGTAGTTGGACCAAGACCTGGTAGCACTCCAAGTATCAAACCAAATAAAGTTCCAAAAACTAAAACAATCATTAGTTTCGAACTAACTAAAGGTGCAAACATTAAAGAAAGGTTTTCCATTTTATACTTGATAGTAAATATTTGTGATTATACCAGGAGGAAATCTTAATCCTAAAATTGTTTCAAAAAAAATAAATACGATTATTGGAAAGATAATACTTACTAATATTAAATAAAAAACTCTTCTTTCGCCCCAGCAATATGAAACAAAAACAGATAACAACGATATAGCTAAAAAAAAATCTAGTGTTTTTGATATAAAAATAAAAAAAATGAAACTTAGTAATGTTAGGAAAAAAGGTTGGGGTAACTTTTTTTTAATTTCCCAAGGCTTTTTAATGGATAGATAATAAACAATTGAAGTCAAAATAATTATTAAAACTAATAATCCTTTAGGAAAAGTAGCTGGCTGAATACCTCTATTTAAAATTGGAGGAACAATATCAAAAGAAAAAGTGCTAATTAATAAGATTGTTGAAATTAGTATTATTATAAAAGAAACTTTAAACTCATCTTTAAAAAAAAAGGGCAAACTTTTGTTTGCCCTTTTTTGTTTTTGTACATTATTCATAAATAAAATGTACTTTTATCTATAATTACTTAATGTAACCTAAAGCTTTAAGCTGTGCAGTCATTTCAGTAAGCATTTCTTCCATTTGCTTACCCCATTCATCAGCACCAACTACACTAGTCTCATCAAGACCAATTTCTGTTAAGAAATTTTTATAGTAGTTGTGGCCCATTGCTTTCATCATTCCAGCTTCTAACTGTTTAACTCTTTCAGCTGGAGCTCCTTTTTTAGTTACAAAACCTCTTACAGTAGATAAAGAAACGGGTATTCCTAATTCTTTAGCTGTTGGAGAGTCTTTAATTTTAGCCATTCTATTATTTGCCAACACAATAGAAACACATAAAGTGCCATCATTAATTTCAGTTAATGCTTCACCTAAATTTAAAACTCCCACATCAATATCTCCTTTGATTAAGTTTGTTTTAATTGGTGCTACACCTTTGTAGGCAACAATAGTTGGATCTTTTAATCCACCTTTTTTTGTGAAAGCTATTGCACTAACATCATCAATTCCACCCACATGTGTTGTTCCATATTTAAGTGATTTTGACTTTTGTGTACTAATAAATTTTTTAGCATCTTTGATGTCTGCTTTACAGTTAACAACAAATAATTGTGGATCATCAGTACCTCTAGCCAAAGGCTGCATATCGCTAAGTTTAACTTTAGTTTTTCCTAAAGCCATAGAAACTGCATGTCCTGTAGTCCATGTTAAAGTATGTTGACCATCAGCAGGTAAGCTCATCATGTAATCCATAGATACAGCTCCACCGCCACCTTTTTTATTAACTAATTGCATGTCTTGTTTAAGAGTTTTTCTAGCTCTTAAAAGCATCATTCTAGTAGTTACGTCAGTACCACCACCAAATCCAGCGTGAGTAATTGCTTGTATAGCACCATCTGCTCTAGCAGATGTAGTCATTAAAGGTATTGCTATAACAAAGAATTCAGTCACTAGGAATGCAGCGGCTAAGAAAAGTTTAAAACTTTTTTTCATTATTTCCCTCTTAAGTTAATTTATAATTAATTATTTAAACATAATCTGATACAAACCGTAAAGAAAAAAATGTCTAAAAATAGAATTAATATTGGTGTCCTTTTGGGCGACCCCTCGGGGATTGGACCCGAGCTAATATCAAAATTATTAGCTGAAAAGATTACAGAAAGAGCAAATATAGTTATAATTGGTGAAAAAAATATCTTAGATAACGGCGATAAAATCTCTGGAAATAATAATAATTTAAAAGTTGTAAATGATTTTAATCAAATAGATTTTGATAAAGGAAATAAATTTTTCTTAGATATATCTAAAGGAAAAAATCATAGTTATGCTCTTTCAGAGTGTTCAAAAGAAGCAGGTAAAAGTGTTCTTGAGGCTCTAAATCTTGCATTAGATCTTGCAAAACAAAACAAGATACAAGCAATTAACTTTGGACCATTTAACAAAACAAGCATGATGATGGGAGGAAACAAACATTCCGATGAACTTCATCTCATGGCTGAAAAATTAGATATTAAAGATTTTTTTTGCGAGTTCAATGTTGTGGATAATTTCTGGACTGCAAGAGTTACTTCTCATATACCTATAAGCGAAGTTCCAAAACATATTAAGAAGAATAATATATTAAAACCAATTAAGTTGATTAATGAGGCAATGAAGCTAAATGGTATTAATAAACCAAGAGTAGCAGTTCAAGCTTTAAATCCCCATGCTGAATTTGGTTCAGAAGAAAAAAATGAAATAATACCAGCTATAGAAGATGCAAAAAAACAAGGAATCAATGCAGACGGTCCTTTGCCATGTGATACTTCATTTATAACTTCATTCAAAAATAAAAATCATGACTGTATTGTAGGAATGTATCATGATGCTTTACAATCAGGTCTTAAGGCTTTTGGTTTTGATAGAGGTGTCACGGTACAGGGTGGTTTGCCAATACCTATTACCACGCCAGCACACGGGACAGCTTTTGATATTGCTGGAAAAAATAAAGCCAATCTAGAACCAACTTTGCAATCATTTAAAATTGCTTTAACAATGGCAGAAAATAAATCTAAGATATGACAAAAATTAAAGATGTAAAAACTACAATTTATAAATGGACAGGTGAAATAGTTCCACCAGCTCAAAATTTTTGTACAAACCCAACTGATGTCCTAAGAGAGTCGGGTGACAAAATGAAATCATTTAGATTTCATCAATGGATGGTATGTGAGGTTATTGCTGATGATGGAACTGTAGGTTTAGGAAACGCAGCACTAGCCCCTGAGGTAACTAAGAAAGCAATAGATTGTTATTTGAAAGATTTGGTAATTGGCGAAGACCCTTTTGATTATGATTATTTGTGGGACAAAATGTATAGAAGTACAATGGCATGGGGCAGAAAAGGAATTGGAATGATTGGAATTTCAGCCATCGATTTAGGTATTTGGGACTTAATGGGTAAGATAAAGAATAAACCTGTTTTTGACCTTCTTGGTGGAAGAACAAAAGAGAAAATACCTGTTTATGCTTCAAAATTATATAGCCAACCAGTTAAAGATCTTCAAATAGAAGCTGAAAAATATTTAAATGAAGGTTTTAAGATGTTTAAGATGCGATTTGGTTGGGGTCCAAAAGATGGAACTGATGGCATTAAAAAAAATATTGAATTGGTTAATGCTGTAAGAGAAGTGGTTGGGTATGATACCGACCTAATGCTTGAAGCTTATATGGGTTGGGATTTAGAATACGCAAAAAAAATAATTCCAGATTTAGTAAAGTTTAAACCAAAATGGCTCGAAGAGCCTGTTATTCCTGATGATATTTCTGGATATACTGAATTAAATGCAATGGGAGATATACCAATAGCAGGTGGTGAACATGAATTTACTTATTTAGGTTTCAAACATCTTTTAGAACAAAAAGCGATTAGTTTTATTCAATATGATGCTAATAGAGTTGGAGGTATAACAGCTGGTCATAAAATAAATTCGTTAGCGGAAAAATATGGAGTGCCTGTAATTCCCCATGCTGGCCAAATGCACAACTACCATTTAACGATGGCAAGCAATAATTGTCCGTTCTCAGAATATTTCCCTGTTCATCAAGTTGAGATAGGAAATGAGTTATTTTATTATTTATTTAAGGGTGAACCTGAACCTAAAAATGGTTATATTGATTTAGATGATAATGCTCCAGGTTTAGGTATTTCAATTAACGAAAAATACAAATCAGATTTTAAAATTTTAGAATAATTAATTATCCCTTTAAGCCCATGTGAGTATACTTAACATTTAAATAATCTTTGATAGCATTTGATCCACCTTCTCTACCGTATCCACTTTGTTTAATTCCACCAAATGGTGCTTCGGCTATTGCTACAACTCCAGTGTTAACTGCCACAGACCCAGTTTCCAATTGTTCAGATGCTAAATGGGCTAGCTCCATTGAATTAGTACAAACATAACTACATAAGCCAAGTTCATGATTATTAGCTCTTTCAATAACCTCATCAAAAGATTTAAAAGAAAGCATTGGAACTAAAGGTCCAAAAGGTTCTTGTTTCATAATGGTATAATTATCTTTCACATCGTCAAATATAGTTGGTTCATAGAAAAACCCTTTATTAAAACCTGCTGGTCTTTTTCCACCTAATAAAACTTTTGCTCCCTCCTGCTTTGTTTTTTCAACTAATTCTTCAATTTCATTTAATCTTTTCTCTGTTGTAAGTGGACCTAATTGAGTATCTTCATCCATTCCATTACCAATTTTCAATTTCTTTGTTTTATCTATAAATAAATTTACAAATTCATCTTTTTTACTTTCATGAATGTAGAATCTATTTGGTGAAATACATACTTGCCCATTATTTCTAAACTTTGCAGCAATAGCTATATCTGCAGCTTTTTTTATATTTGCATCTTCAAACACAATAAAAGGTGAATGACCTGAAAGTTCCATTGTTACTCTTTGAACTTTATCAGCTGCTTGTTTTAATATTAACTTTCCAACACGTGATGATCCTGTGATAGAAATCTTTTTTACAATATCAGAAGCAATTAATTGTTGGGCTATATTGGGTGGATCACCAGATAAAAGATTAACCACACCTGGGGGCACTCCACATTCTCTACAGATATCTACCATCGCCATCACAACACCTGGTGTAATAACATCAGGTTTAATTATAACTGAACATCCTGCAGCCATTGCCGTTGAAATTTTTCTTGCAGACAATACCGCTGGAAAATTCCATGGAGATAATGCGGCAACAACTCCAACTGGCTGGTAATAAACATGAACTCTCGTATCTTCAAATCTACTTTCAACAGTTTGACCATAAATTCTTTTTGTCTCTTCAGCATTCCATTCAAAAATATCTGCTGCTCCACCTATTTCCCCTTTTGCTTCAGCCAAAGGTTTGCCAACTTCAAGAGTCATCCATTTAGCAAGTACATCTTGTTTTTCTCTAATCTTATCAGCAATTTTCCTTATGATGTAAGATCGTTGCCATGGTGCAGTTTTTTTCCAAACTTGTAATCCTTTTTCAGCTGACTTAAGTGCTCTTTCCACATCTTCTGGTGATGCTTTTGACGCTTTACCTAGAACTTCCTCTGTTGCTGGATTGATCACATCATAGGTTTCAGCATTAGATGAAGGTGACCATTTTCCATCAATAAATTGTCCAAATTTTTCGTACATAATTTAATCTAACATTACTATAAGTTGTGTCTACTGCGCAATTTTTCTGATTAATTATTTTTTAATAATGATACTCTATTATTTTAAAGAAAGGGGTAAATATGAAGTTTGTTGTATTAGGCAAGTACTCAAGTCAAGGTCTTGCTGGTTTCGTCAAAAACCCATCAGATAATAGACAAGAAGCTGCAAAAAAAATAACAGAGGCTGCAGGTGGAAAACTAATAGAAATGATGACACTAAGAGGTGCTTATGATTTTATTGCTATTATCGAAGGGTCTGATTTCGAAACTATGGCAGGAATGAAGATGTTAATGCAATCAACAGGTACTATTGAAGATATGAATATTATGGAAGCTGTTGATTTCAATAAGGCTGCTGAAAAAGCTGCTAAAGCTGCATCTTCTTACAGACCTGTAGGAAAGTAAATATTTTTAACTTCCAGTTTTAGACTGGAAGTTAAACTAAATTTGTAACTTTTATTATAATTATATTTTAATTTTGAGATGCTTTTACAACATAGTGAGAAACTATATCGATTTCTTCTTTAGTTAGAATTCCGTCTTCTCCAAAGGCTGGCATTACTCCTAATCCATAAGTAACCATTTCTTTAACTGACTCAATTGTCATACTTACTGTATCTAAATTTGGCCCTATATTGCCCTGAGATCCTGCAGCCTTTAAAACATGACATGCAGCACATCCTGCTGTTTCATTGAATATCTCTAACCCTTTTTTCATCATTGCTTCATCAGCAAATGATTTTAAACTTGTTACTAGAGATATGACGATAACAATTAATAAAAATTTTAAAATTTTCATTAATGAACCTTAAAACTTTTTATAAAATTATACTACAGTAATATTTACGCTGTGGTCTTTCCAACCATTGTGAGCATAACCTCTTCTGTTTTCCATTCTTAGCTCAGGCTGTCTATCGCTTCCGTTAGAAGCCAAACTAGCAATATTATATGTTCCAGCACTTAGAGTTGTCTCTAAAACAAATTGTCTCCAAGCATATTTTCCTAAATTTGGTCCAATAAATTTTGCTTTTTTCCAGCTACTACCACCATCGACAGATACTTTAACACTTCTTACTTTTTTAGTTCCGCCCATAGCTACACCAACAATTTGAACTTTTCCTGCTTTGACAGTTCCAGTTTCATCTGTAGGTCTTGTTATCCATGACTTAACAGGCATTTCCCAACATGATGGATATTGAGATCCTTTTTTTCCAATAGGTGAAATTCTGTAGCTTGACTTCATATACTTAACTGACGATTGTTCAGTTGTAAAAGCTACTTTTCCTATATGTTTAACATTATTTATTCCAAAGTATCCTGGAGTAACCATTCTCAATGGTCCACCATGTGCATTAGGTAATGGAACACCGTTCATTTCCCATGCAAGCATTGCATCTTTGTAAACTTTTTTAGGAACTGATCTAGCTATCATTGCTTTTTTTGGATCTAAACCTGTAGGTTCGTGATCAACTCCTTCGGAAGTCATATAAACAGCTTCACCATTAACACCTCCACAAGCATCTACGACTGTTTTCATCGGAACTCCAGTCCAAAGTACACATGCTGCAGCACCTGTTTTCCATTGTGAGCCTCTAGGCTTATGTTCAAAAAATCCTCTTCCATTTCCTGAACACTGTAAAATTGTTGCCATTGTTTCATGGCCTAATTTTTGAAGTTGAGCCAATGTGAAAGTTTGAGGATTTTTTACTCCCTCTATAGAAACTTTCCATTTTTTTCTATCACCTATTTGCTTATCAGTCATAGTTGGCATGTTATTTCTAATATAAATATTTCTGTTTGGTGTAATTAAACTTTCACCAATCGCACTTCTATGAGTTTCAATTCCTTTATCAGAGTGTACAATTAAAGCATCTCGATCTTTCCAGCTTATAAAATCAGGTAAACCTTTTTTTCCTTCAGAATGATTAGCGTTAGCAATAGTTATTGGAACAACAGAAGCTGTTGCTGCAATACCTGCTAGTGTAGCCGTACCTGTTAAAAAATTTCTTCGATTTAAATTAAGTTTTGTTTTATCTTTTTTCATAAATCACCTCCGTAATTTAATGTTAACAAATATTTGTTAAACAAAAAATATAAAAATAAACTTACAATTATGAGTTGTAGTTAAGTTTTTACTTTATTTCCTCATTTATTATTTATCAATTCTAGTATAAGTTTATTCTATGAAGCACTTACAAGATAGCTTTGGAAGAAAGTTTCCATACATTAGGATGTCTATTACTGAAGTTTGCAACTTTAAATGTGGTTACTGTTTACCTAATGGTTACATGGCAGACAAAAGTGATAATAGAAAATTTTTACACATAGATGAAATAAGGCGACTTGCTAAAGGGTTTTCTGAATTAGGAGTTCAAAAAATTAGGTTAACAGGTGGAGAACCAACTGTAAGAAAGGATTTTTTTGAAATTGTTAAAATCTTAAAAAATGAAACAAGTATAAAAAAAGTTGTTATAACTACAAATGGATATCATCTAGATCAAAAAGCAAAGCTACTAGTAGATAGTGGCTTAGATGGAATTAATATCAGTATTGATAGTTTAGATAGAGAAACATTTAAAAATATAACTAAGCATGACAGATTGCCAGAAATTCTTAAAGGAATTGAAGTTTTAAAAGATTTAGATTTTGAAAATATAAAAATTAATGCTGTTCTTCTAAATGGAGTTAATGCATCTACTAAAGACTTTAATGCATGGTCAGATTTCATAAAAACAAACAAGGTCAATTTTAGATATATCGAGTTAATGCAGACAGGGGATAATCTTGATTATTTTAACAAATATCATATTTCATCTAAAATTTTTAAAAGTTATTTAAATGAAAATAATTGGATATATCAGACACAAGGCTTAGATGCTGGTCCATCACTAAATTATATAAATCCAGATTACAAAGGGAAATTTGGAATTATAGCTCCCTACTCTAAAGATTTTTGTAAGTCATGTAACCGTTTAAGAATTACATCAAAGGGAGATTTAAGACTTTGTTTGTTTGGAAATACAGGAATAAGTATAAGACATCTGCTTCAAAAAGATAATCAGACTGAAGAGTTAAAAGATCTTATATTGGGTCAAATGAAATTTAAAAAAGAATCACATTATCTTGAGCTTGGAGAGACAGGACTAACAAAGAATTTATCTAAAACTGGTGGTTAAATGAAAAATCTAAAAGTAATTAATCAAAATGATTTAAAAGATTGGGCTAAAGAAATATTTAAAAAGAATTCTTTCAATATGGTCGATGTTTCATCTAAGAAAGAAACATTCAGAAGAGCGTTAGCTTCAGGAAAAATTTATGTGGGCAAAGAAGTATTTGATTTAATTAAAAATAAAAAAATGCCTAAAGGAGATCCAATAACTTTAGCTGAAGTATCAGCTGTTTTAGGTGTAAAAAAAACAAGTGAATTAATTCCACTTTGTCACCCACTTCCAATTGATCACACTGCAACTAAAATTATTATGAATGAAGTTGATAATTCACTAGAAGTTTTTTGTGTTGTTTCAGCAGTAGCTAAAACAGGTGTAGAAATGGAAGCTATTATGGGTGTTAACGCTGCATTAATAACAATTTATGATTTAAGTAAAATAGTTAATCCACATCTAAAGATAGATAACGTGAAGTTATTAATTAAAGAAGGTGGAAAAAGTGGATTGTGGACTAATCCAGATGGGTTGCCTGAATTTTTAAAAAATATATTCTAATTCTACATGTCCGTATATCTAAGTACTCAAAAAGTAATTAAAGATTGGATTGATTACAACGATCATATGAATGTTTCATATTATCTATTAATGTTTGATAAATATGGTGCTGATACATTAAATAATATTTTTAAGATGGGTGAACACTCAGCAAAAACAACTAAAAAAAGCACAATGATTGTAGAGTCTCACATAACCTACAATCAAGAACTACAACTAAACGATGAAGTGGATATAAATTGTGTTTATTTCGATCATGATAAAAAAAGACTTCAATATAAAATGGAAATGATCCACAAAGAAAAAAAATTCCTAGCCTCAACAATTGAAATTCTAGCTTTATATGTAGATCTTAATGAAAGAAAAGTTGCCGAATTTGAAGAAGAAAAAGTAAAGATAATGGACGACTTTATAAATAAGAATGAATCGCAATTTAAAGATGAAAATTTAAAGTTTTCATCTAAATTAAAAAAATGAAAAAAATTATAATAATTTTATTACTATTTGTTTTTAATACTAGTGTGGCTAAAGCTGATATTGCATCAGGATTTGAGGACAATACAAATTTCAAAAATAAGGAAGATGAATTTAATTTGTGGTTGAGAGATAATGGTCATAAACAATACTTAAACTTTGAACCTAGAAAAATCTGCAAAGAGGAAGCAAAAGGAAGTAATGTTTGGTATTTAAACAAATGTAACGAATTTGAAGGATCAAATAATTTAAAAATAAAATTTTATAAAGATAGATGGCAAGTTCGTCCCAATGCTAATCCTAATAGGGATACATTAATTTATTATTTATGGAAAACTATTAATCATCCTTATACTGGTCAATTTCATACATACGATATAAAGCCTTCAAAAAATCCTGTTGAATTTAAAAAAGATTTGAGAGTTGATGAATCCGTTAAAGCGGTATTAAAAGAATCAGCAATACTTAGCTACTTACGTTTTGAAGGGGACAAAATTGTAATAGATGAAATGTCTCCCAAAGAAAGATTGGGAGAATTCATAGACGACTCTACAAAATTTCGCTCTAACTCAGTTGGCAAAAGTATGATCGGATTGCTTGCAGGTCATGCAGTCTGTGGAGGTTATATTGATAGCATTGATACAAAATTAAACGATTGGCCTATGATACAGAACACTCTTTATTATAATCAAAAACTAATAGATCTTTTAAATATGAATGCAGGAGATCACAAAATTGTTACTGATGTTGCGATGTGGAATGGTGAAAGTAATGATGATGAAAATCTAGCTTATTACATGGTTATGATGAAAGGAAAAAAAGGATCTAAACCTAAATACAATTATCATGGGTTATTACCGAATGTAGTCTTTAATTATATTAAATATAAAACTGGTGACCAATTTGAAAAGTTTTTAACTGATGTTTTTCAAAAACATATAAAAATTAAAAATAGTGTTATTTTTTTTAAACACAGAGATATGCCTGATGAAGGGAGGGCGAATTCTATGTTTTATGCAGATAGATACGATTATTTAAGAATTGCAAAAAGTATTATGGATGATTACCAGAATGACACATGCGTTGGTAAATACTTTAAGGATCTCCATGAAAGAAGAATAAAGAAAAAAACTACATCAGAATTTAGAGACCCGCCTTACAATCCATCAAAGGCATATGGAGGTTACTTTCATATGGAATATAAAGGTATAGAGAATAGAGTTGTATTTGGAATGAGTGGTTATGGAGGAGTTTCAATATTAATTGCTCCTGAAACATCCACAATAACTGTAATTAATTCTCTTCATTATAGCTCAAAAAAGGGATCTAAATTTAGGTACAATGAAAAATTACTTTCAATCAACCCAATCAAAGATGACATTTAATTAAATCCAGTGAAAATTATATTAGAATTATTTGGAGCTAGTAAAGATTTCAGCGATAAAGATCATTTAGAGATTGAGATTCAAGATAAAGCTTCAATAGATGATTTACGAAATGAGATTATCAAATATCTTGATATAAATTTCAAAGGTAATGAAAATTTCATCAAAGTTGTTAAGTCCTCAGCTTTTTGTTCTGAAAATAATGAAATAATTAGCGACAATTATAAAATCACAAAAGATCAAAAAATTGGTATTATACCTCCTATCGGAGGAGGTTAATGCTTCATACTAAAATTGTAGACTCTAAAAAAGAGAAAATACTTCATTCAAACGCTGAAAAATTTATTAAAGATTCAAAATTTGGAGCATCAATTTATTTTTTGGGCACTGTAAGAAATATCAATGACAATAAAACAGTCACTGGAATTACTTACGACAGTCATGATGAAATGGTAATCAAAAGCTTTGAAGAAATTTATAATGAAGCAGATCAAAAATTAGATATTAAAGATAAAGCTGTATTTATTGAACATGCTAAGGGATATCTCAACCTAGGTGAGATAAGTATAATTATCGCAGTTGCTTGCAAACATCGTGATCAAGCTTATGTACTTTCTAGGTACATAATTGAAGAAATAAAAAAAAGATCTCCAATTTGGAAAAAAGAACATTATGAAAATGATGAAAGTGAGTGGTTAAAAGGAAATCCTATTGCTAATGAAAAAGTTTAAATATTCAGAAATTACTTCAGAAAAAATTTATAATAAAAGAAGATCTTTTATAAGATCTATGGGTTATGGTTTGGGTACTATTGCGTTAAGTTCAGTACCATTAATTAATGCAAAAGCTAGTAATTCAAATGAACCGACTAGTTATAAAGATATAACGACATATAACAATTTCTATGAATTTGGTACTGGCAAAGGTGATCCACACCGAAGAGCAAAAAATTTTACTACAAGACCTTGGAGTGTAAAAATTGAAGGTGAAGTTGAAAAATCATTAGAACTTCCAATTGAAGAAATTTTAGCAATTAAGTCTGAAGAAAGAATTATGAAACTCAGATGTGTTGAAGGTTGGTCAATGGTAATACCATGGTTAGGTTTTTCATTAAGTGAATTGCTCAATAAAGTTCAGATTAAACCAACAGCTAAGTTTGTTGAATTTGAAACAGTTTATAATCCTGAAGAAATGGTTGGTCAAAGATATCCTGTTCTTAACTGGCCTTATATTGAAGGTTTGAGATTAGACGAGGCAATGCATCCTCTTACAACAGTTGTAACAGGTCTATATGGAAAAACTTTACCAAATCAAAATGGAGCACCTTTAAGAATTTTTATACCTTGGAAGTATGGTTTTAAAAGTGCGAAATCAATCGTTAAAATTAAATTAACTAAGAATATGCCTAACACTGCTTGGAAAAATGCATCCCCTAGGGAATATGGTTTTTACTCAAATGTAAATCCTGATGTTGATCATCCAAGATGGTCTCAAGCTACGGAAAGAGTAATTGGAGAAAGTATTTTAGCTCCAAGGATAAAAACTTTGATGTTTAATGGCTATGGAGATGAAGTTGCTCATCTTTATAATGGTATGGACCTTAAAAAAAATTATTAAATAAATTGAAAAATTATTTTAAGCCTGCTGTCTTTTTAATATCGCTTTGGCCAATTTATATAATTACTTATCAAATATTTTATGATCAATTAGGGCCAGAACCTGTTGACAGGATCGTAAATCATTTTGGTGAGTGGACACTTATTTTTATTCTTTTAACTCTCTCGATTACACCCCTAAAAAAAATTACAAAATCCTTAGAATGGATTAAATTTAGAAGAATGCTAGGATTGTTTGCTTTTTTTTATGCATCAATACACATGTTAAGTTATGTTGGACTTGATTATAGATTTGATTTTGAACCATTGATTGATGACGTTCTTAAAAAGAAATTTGTATTTATTGGATTTTCTGCATGGCTTTTATTAATTCCTCTTGCAATCACCTCTTCTGATAAGATGGTAAGAGTTTTAAAACAAAATTGGAAAAAACTTCATAGATTAATTTATATAATTTCTATTTTTGGAGTACTTCATTTTATTTGGTTATCAAAAACTATATTTTTCAAACCACTTATTTTTTTGATAATTTTAATAATTCTTTTACTTTTTAGAATTAATTTCAGTAAATCAGATTCTAAAATCTGAAATCTTATCAAAATCTTTAAAAGATTTAGCTGCACTTGTCTTAATAAATTTTGTTCTGTTCCTAAGTCTTTTGACCATAAATTTTGCACCAAATTCACCTTTAATATTTTTAAATTTTTTAATCAGAGAAATGTCAAAACCTATTGGATTGCCTATTTTGTTTTTAAACTTTAAAACATAGACTAAAAACTTTTTTAACTTAATTGAATTAAAAATTTTATTGATATCAACTTTCTTTATAAATGGCATATCTGATTGAACAATTATAAATCCTTTGTCTTTTCTTGTTATCTTTTTTAAACCCACTTTTATAGATGATGCCATACCTTTTTTAAAATTTTTATTATAAATAAAAATATTTTTTTCATTTTTTTTGATTATCTTTTTTACTTTTTTATGTTCATGACCAAGCACAATTATAACCTTATTTACTTTACTTTTTTGTAATGTTTTTAATGAATGATTTATTAATGGAGTCTTTCTATATAGTTTAGTGAGTTTATTTTCAGATTTTAGTCTTTTAGATTGACCAGCTGCAAGAAAAATTGCTTTAATCATTTTTTATTGTAAGTCTCAGAAACTAATTGAGCAATTATTGATAAAGCTATTTCTGGTGCAGATCTTCCACCCAACTTAATTCCAATTGGACCATGAATTGAATTGATTTGTTCATCACTAAATCCATCTTCTTTTAATCTTTGACATCTATTCTCATGAGTTTTTTTACTTCCAAGGGCTCCTATGTAATAAAATTTTTTCTTTAAGGCATGTTGTAAAGCTGGATCATCAATTTTTGGATCATGTGTTAATGCAATTAAGGCTGTGTTTTCATTAGTTTTAATTTCTTTAAAAGCTTCATCTGGCCATTTATTGATTATTTTCATGTCAGGAAATCTTTGTTCAGATGCAAAATAACCTCTAGGATCAATTATAGAAATTTCAAAATTTAAACTCTTTGCAAAATCTACTAAGTATTGTGCAATGTGAACTGCTCCAACTATAATTACTTTTATTGGTAATATGTAAGTTTCAACAAATATTTCAGAATTTTCTATAACTCCATTTTTTTTGGATTTAAAAAATTCATTGATTTGATTGGAATAAACCTCCATTTCTTTACTTAAAGGTTTTTCTTTTTCAAAAATTTCACTCTCCCCTGTTTTTAAATTTGTGATTATAGCAAACTCAGATTTCTTTTTCTTTTTTTCAATAATTGCTTTTAATGTTTCTAATTTCATTAATTAACTTGTTCTAAATAGACAGCGATTTCTCCACCACAAGCAAGTCCTACTTCCCAGGCACTTTCATTTGAAACTTTAAATTCGATTTTTTTACAAGGTTTGTTGTCTTTGATAAGACCAATACATTCTCTAACAACTGCGGATTCTACGCATCCTCCTGAAACAGATCCAGAGAAATCTCCTTTTTCATTAACAATCATTCTACTGCCAACTTGTCTTGGAGAGGATCCCCAAGTTTGAATTACTGTTGCTAAAATAACTTTCTGATTAGTTTTTACCCAATCGTGAGCTTCTTCTAAAATTTTTTCATCAAATGAGTTTTTCATTCGATGAAATATAAATCTTAACTAACAAGCTTCAACAGCTTTTTTTGCGTATAGAGACACAAGATTAGCTCTATATTCTGCTGATGCATGCATATCAGAATTCATTCCTGATGATTTAATATCCATACCTTCTATTGCAGATACAGAAAAGTTTGAGCTTAGTCTTTTTGATAAATCTTTATCAATATAAACACATGATTTTGCTCCTGTTACAGCAACATTCACATCACTTTTATGTTTAGCTACAAAAACTCCAATTATTGCATATCTAGAAGCTGGGTTTGGATGTTTTTGATAATCTGCTTTTTGAGGAATTTGAAACTCTACAGCTTCTACGAGCTCACCACTTTTTAAAGCTGTTTCAAACATTCCTGTAAAAAATTTTTCAGCATCTATCTTTCTTTTATTAGTATGAATAACTGCATTGAGAGCCATACAAGCAGATGGATAACATGCAGATGGATCGTTATTTGAAATTGATCCACCTATAGTTCCTCTGTTTCTAACTTGAGCATCACCAATGTTTCCAGCTAATTTAGCAAGAGCTGGAATTGCTTTCTTAACATCTTTCGATGTTGCAACTTCCACATGTTTTGTTGTTGCTCCGACAATTACAGATTTTCCACTTACTTTGATGCCTGATAATTTTTTGATTTTCTTAATATCAATGACATCTTTGTAACTTGCTAATCCTAACTTCATAGAAGGAATAGTTGTCATTCCTCCAGCTAAGAAAGCAGAACTAGAAGAGGCTAATTTTGAGGCATCTTTGACATCTTTTGGTGCATGATAGTTAAATGATTTCATATTTTCCTCCTATGCTGCTTTAGCGTTAGATTTTTTCAAGGTCTTACAAGCTTTCCAAACTTTTTCAGCTGTTGCAGGCATTGAAATTTCTTGACCTCCCAATGCATCTATTACTGCATTCATAACTGTTGGTGGTGAAGCGATTGCACCAGCCTCTCCACAACCTTTAACTCCAAGTGGGTTAGATGTTGCGTGAGTACAAGTGAAACCTAAATTAAACTCTGGAAAATTATCTGCTCTTGGCATTGTATAATCCATATATGAAGCAGTCATCAGTTGTCCTGTTTCATCATACTGAGTATTTTCATGCAAAGCCTGACCTATTCCTTGAGCAATTCCTCCATGAACTTGTCCTTCAACAATCATTGGATTAACTATTCTTCCAAAATCATCAACTGCTGTATATTTTTCAACTTTTACATTCCCAGTATCGGGATCAATTTCTACTTCACAAATGTGTGAACCTGCTGGA